>NZ_JAQFCE010000010.1:0-105663 GCF_027690675.1 Bariatricus sp. TF06-38A | reverse complement strand
GCAGAATAGGCTTTCCGTTTTTGTTCCAGAAGATCGGTGTATTCCTCCCGGAGAGATTTGACAGAGGGGAGCTTTTTGATTCCCAGCTCGTCAAAATGATTCTTTGCCGCCTGGTGCAGCAGAATTTCAGCTTCATGTTCTGTTCGGAATTTTTTGCTGTACCCGGCTTTGCGATATTCTACATAGACAGCCCGCGTTTTCGCATAGTTTACGATCTGTTTTTGCAGCTCGGCATTGGCGTTCATTTTTGACTCCAGATCTTTGATCTGAACGGATAAGGTATTGAAATTAGTGGTAGTGGCGTTGGCTTTTTCCAGAAGATCCTCATAACCCATATCGCCATGTTCTTTTAAGTAGAGCACTGCCTGAGAAAGCTGCTTTAGGTTGAACACTTTTGCCCAGCGCTCATAACCAGGGCCCTTGCCGGAACGGATTGCAACTTCAATATCAACCAGCAATCCAACTTTGGAAACCGTTTTTTTAGAAAAGGCATGGCGGGGTTTTACTGTCCGTGTACCGGCAATCCGTTCTTTGATGGCTTGTTCTGTATAATCGCCTTTGAGCGTATCGCATCGGGTATAATTTTCTTGTCCCGGAACTCGGAACCGAAGATGTTTTCTTTCACGGTTGACTTCCAGCCCAGCAGTTTCCAGCTTCTGTAGAAGTTCCTCAAA
Organism: Bariatricus sp. TF06-38A; assembly: GCF_027690675.1. Classification (NCBI taxonomy): domain Bacteria; kingdom Bacillati; phylum Bacillota; class Clostridia; order Lachnospirales; family Lachnospiraceae; genus Bariatricus; species Bariatricus sp. TF06-38A. Next base: position 104,989 of record NZ_JAQFCE010000010.1, on the reverse strand, counting down.
ATCTTTTGGCTTTTCCTCTAATGCAGCATCAATAGCAATGCGTATCTGCTCCTGAAAGGAAGGCTGCTTTTTATTCCCCAGCCATGTGCCATAATGCTCTCGGCTGGGTTTCGGATTTTCTACAATCGAAAGTCCATGTTCCAAACACAGCTTGTCATTCATTCGCCGGATTGCCCAGGTAGAACCCCAGAAGTTGCGAAATTTTTTCTGACAGTCCAGTGTAGTAGAGTTGATAATGATGTGATTATGGACATGGTGCTTATCCACATGGGTGCAGACAACAAAGGCATGGTTTCCTTTTGTGAGCTTCAGTGCCAGCTCCCTGCCGATCTGATTAGCTTCTTCTGGCGTAACTTCGCCGGGCTTAAATGCCTGACGGAGATGGTAGGCGATCACATCATCTGCACCCTGATTTCTGCCGGTCAGATTTGCATACTGTCGTTTGGACAGAAGAAACTCTGCATCAGCAAGCCGGGTATCACACTCATAGCCATAAATGAATTTTCCAAAATCGGTTTTCTGCGGATTTTCTACATAATCAATAATATCTGCAATCGCAGTAGAGATATTCCGACCTTTTCCTACATGCAGAGGCATCAGTCTTGTGGTCGCTATTTTCGTCACCTCCTTAACTTAATTTCAATCAGAGAAGTTATAATTGCAGAAAAAGAGCGGGGCTGCCTATGCGCCCCGCCAAATCTGCTTAACCAAATATAAAATCCTTTAAGGCACTGTTTGCCCCGCCAATGATCCCTACCAGCCATGCAGCCGCCAGAGGCAGACCGTATGGACTGATAAGAAAGGCGATCATAAGCCATGCAAGACCCGGCAAAAAACCTGCGACAAAGAACAGCACCAATGCCGCCAGAAAGATGATCCCGGAAAGAATCCCAAGTACCGCACCGGAAAAAACCACTAAAAATTTACATACCAGATAAAGAATCCCCGTAACCAGCATAAAGGGAAGTGCCAGTAATTTACCTATCAAACGCATACGCTTTGCCTCCTTTCAGAAGGGCATCTGCCCTTATAAAAATTTTACCGTGACGGCAAAAAGAAAGCAACGGCTTTCCGGCTGTTTATGAAATGTTTGCAAATCCCCGGATCAGTTTGTCCATGCCATCCCAAAGGCTGTCCAGACGGGTGCGGATGTCATCTATATCTGCGGCATAAATATTGCCGGTCTCATTGGCCCGTCTGGTATATTGGTTTAAGTTATTGGAACAAATGCGGAGAAGCCGGATCATTTCCTGAATATCTCCCATATCAAGGTGAATGATGTAACCGTCTACGGCCATCTTTCGCAGATATGCCGACAGGTTGGTAATGCCAAGTTCCGCCATGCGTTCTTTTACCAGTTCGGCCTCCGGTTCGGACATGACAAATTCGACGCGGACGGATTTTTTGTTATGCCCGCCCTTCATCGTTCCAACCCTCTTTTATGAGATGAGACCTCCTGTGTTGAAACCACCGTCTTTGCTCTTTTGAGTTTTTCCCGCAGGGTGGTCTTTTCCAGCTTATCAAGATATTCCTCCAGATTTCCGGCTGTCGCATGATAGCTGCGTTTGAAGCGTTCCCGTTTTAGAATCATCATCAGCTCCGGCTCATTTTCCGGCAGATAAGTCATTGTTTTAGGGACTCCATGCTCTGGCATAAACCGGTTCATAAGCTGTCTCCGTTCCTGATAGGGAATCGTGATAACATTTCCATCCGCAAATGCAACGGCTACATTTCCGATTGGACAGGTCAGCTTTTTCATCCGTTCCACATGTTCTCTATAATTTAGCGGATAGAGATTGCCAAATATTTTTCCGTCCCTGACTTCTTTCAAAGAGATGGCATAAGCCAAAACGGGATCATTTGTCTGTTCCTGGTAAAACCGCCACACTTTATTTTCATGGCTTCCATCCAGATAAACTTCCCGTTCGCGCAGGGTATAGGTTCCGCAAGGGCGTGACATCCAAAGAAGCTGTTTATCCTCTGAACGGTCTGACACAGCCAGTTTTGAAATCAGTTCCTTATCCAGGTCAAAGTCCTCTTTATAATGTTGGGTATGAAGATCTACGATACGGGAAAGAGCACCCAAAAGATCTACATCCTCAAATCTTACCCCGGCCATCAGCGTTCCCTTTCCGGCACAGGAGGGATCATCTGCCTTGCTTCATGCTCCGGTTTGTCTGCTTTCAAACGGTCCATCAAAGACGGCTTTGCTTCCGGCACCAGCTCCCGGATTTCTTCATCCGTCTGTCCGTCTGTCAGATCCGGGCGCACAGGAGGTTCGTTGTTCAGCCTGCCATCCAGCATATTGTAGTTCCCGGTTTGTCCTTCCTCATAAAGTTCCGCATTGCGAAGATAACTTTCCGGCGCCTGAAACGGCTGTCCGGCAAACAGAATTTCTCTTTGGGTGGTAAACTGTGCAAGGACCCCATTTTGCAGTCTCGCAAATTCTTCATACTGGCGCAAGGTAAGCCCTCGTTCCAACATTTCCGTCTGGGTATGCGCCCAGCCTTCTCCATAAAGAAAATAATACATATCGGGCTGATCACAGACAAAACACAGGGAACCGTCCTGATTGTCATAGTAAGATGGCTGCATATCCTGGTAATGGCAACGTTCCTCACGCCCCAAATACACACGGTTGTCCGCACCCAGCATAGCGACCATACCCGCGTAATTACTATGGACCGCAGAGCGGATTTCTACCAGCGGATCTGTTTGAGAAGGAATCTGTCGGCCCGGAATCTCGTTTTGTTTTTCCGCTGCATCATTTCTTGGTATTACTTCTTCATGGCTGCGCGCATCCAGTTCCGGTTGAGATGTTCCTTTCCGAACAGCGCCGGGTTCCGGTTCTTTTTCTTTCACATAGTATCGGACATTTGCTGTCGTATGCTCGTTGGCTTCCTTTGCATAGTTTTCAGCGTCGGCTTTGCTATCAAACTCCAACGGTTTTCCATTTTCCTTGCACCAGCTTTGTGCCGGTCCGAAAATAGAAGTGCTGCTTCGTACTGCCCATACACCATAGGTCCGTTTCCTTTCCATTTCGCATCCCTCCTTATCGTTCCTGCTGTTTGGAAGTTTGTTGCTTTTTTACTGGGTCTGCCGGTTTTGTTGCCTTTAGCTGCTGACGGAGAGAATTCTTATGCTCTGGTTCGGAATCTGTGATGTTGACATATTCGCCAATGATACAGAGCGCTTCTCCATAACTGCCGGAAGCAAATACCCGGTCAGACATTTCTTTTGCCTGTTCTTTTAGACCATGCTCCCGCAAAGTACGGGAAGCAATACCAAGCAGATTAAAAATGTTCCCATCTGCTCCGATCAGAGGGCAGTCCGGTTTATCTGCCAATGGTTCCGGTGTTTCTATAAATCCGCCTAAATAATTCGGCACAAAGTCCGACAGCCATGTGCCGCCATAGACTTCATGGGTCTGTAAACGCCACAGGGCAAGTTTCCCTATATCCAGTTTCACATCATCAAAAGGGTAAAGCAGACAGGTCAGTTCTCCGTGCTGAAAAGCAAACACATTTTCAAACTGGCTGCCATCTTTCAATATGCCTGCATTTGTCAACATTTCGTTGATCCCGTCCACCCATTCTGTCAGATCTCCGCCGCAGCCCTGTAAAATCAGTCCTTCCTTATCCGGCATACGGCGAAGATCCTCTGCAGTAATCGTGTTGATATTCAAAAAATCGCCTCCTATCGTTTTTGTTAAAATATAAGTTTTGTCCGCAACTTAACCTCATTTCAAAGCACCGGAGTATTCTTATACAGCTCCCTTAAAAACAGATGCGAATAGCCATTGAAAATCAAGGACTTTTGGGGCTAAGTTGCGGACATATCATGGTTGGTTTTGCCGCTGCCGACGTTTGCGTTTCCGCTCGGATTTCCGTCTTGCATAGACCCGGCAGGCATCGGAGCAATATGCCTGGCTGGTTATAGGAAGATATGATTTTCCACACACAGAGCATATTTTCTGTCTCATGGAGGTGTCCTCGCCGGTAATGGCTGATTCCAGTGCTGCATCCACCGGCAACACCGCTTTTTCAAAGTACCGGCAATAAGCACCGGTCCACCATTTATTCAGCATGTAGCAAGGGCTGTCCAGGGGAAGGCAGATCTTATCCTGAGAGTCATAGTTGGCGCAAAGCTCTGTAACCAGCTTTCGGATTGCAGACTGCTCCGAGCGTTTTAATTCCCTCTCTGCCATAATGCCTACCTTTCCGGGTCACTGCTTTGTCTGCCGCCGGAAATTCCGGTTGCATCAGTAACATTCCTGGACTGTGAAAGGGCATCGGCGATAGAGTTCCGCTTTTTCTGTTTTGGTTCATGGTAAATAAAAAGTTCGTTTTTTCCCGGTACATACAACAAGCCATTTTCTTCGCAGCGGAAAATATCACATTCTTTGTCAGTTGAAACAGCATAAAACCCTCTATAATCAAAGGGTACCTTTTGCCGCTCCTGATAGGTACACAGCCCTAAGTTGGGGTCACTTGCCAGCCGTTTCGATATGGCGAAAAAGTCGCCTTCTTTTTTGTAAAATTTTCGTATGGGCGTGAAGTGATAACCTCCATATTCAAAGGTTTTTCGATCAATCATTTGCGCCTGCCTTTCTTTACGGGAAATTCCAGCTTGAAATTCACATATTTACCGCCGGTATCATCCAGGATCACTTCCGCATCATAGGTCCTTCCTGTTTTTTCACTGTAAAGCCCGGACATAGAAATGCGGCCCTCTTTCAAAAGAGCCGCTGCCACAGACTTTGTGATAGATTTTTTCTTGCTGGAAAAGAAACGGTTATCTTTCCAAAGAGCAAAAGAACATTCCCTGTTGCCGCAGAAAAAACCTTTCTTTCCTTCAAATACCGGGGCACCGCAGCGGGGACATACCCCCACGGCTTCGTGTGCAGTTCCTTTGGAAGAAGGAAACAGATCCGCAAAACGTTCTTCCGGGGTAGTATGTTCTTTTACCAGCGTCCGGCTCATATCTGCAATCTGATCCATAAAAGATGTTGCCGACAGTTCGCCATGTTCCACTTGTTTCAGCATGGATTCCCATTCTGCAGTTAAGATGGGAGATTTGATATTGTCCGGCAGGACTGCGATCAGGTTCTTTCCTTTTTCCGTAGGAATGAGCTGCTTTTTCTTTCGCTGTACAAATCCGGCAGAAACCAGCTTTTCCAGTGTTGCCGCACGGGTAGCCGGAGTACCCAATCCTTTACGCTCGGCATCTTCCGGCATATCTTCCGCACCGGCAGTCTCCATAGCGGACAGCAGTGTGTCCTCCGTATAGTGCTTCGGCGGTGAAGTTTTCCCTTCACGGAGACTTGCTGATACAGCTTCAAAAGTCTGTCCTTCCTGCAGCACAGGGAGAGCGACAGCTTCATTTTCTTTGTGTTCCGTTTCACTCTGCCTGATACTCATACGGTGAATCCGTTCCACCTCTTTCCAGCCGGACTGTAAAATAGTCTTTCCTTTTGCCGTAAAAGTATATCCCTGGCAGTCCAATATAGCGGTGACCGCTTCAAATCGGTGTACCTGCGTTGTGGCACAAAGCAGTCTGACGGCAAGCAGGGTAAGCACATCCCGCTCCCCGGAAGGAAGCTCTGACAGGTCTGTCCGTGCGATTTCCACAGTTGGGATAATGGCATGGTGGTCAGTCACTTTGCTGTCATCTGTTACCCGGTCAATGTCCGGCTCTCCGGCGTAGCCTTTTCCAAAGGTCATATTGTCACGCAGCCACAGGATCAGGGAAGCGGCGGTTGCCTGCATGTCCTTCGTCAAATACTGGCTGTCCGTTCTCGGATAGGTTGCCAGCTTCTTTTCATAGAGAGATTGCACATAATCAAGGGTCTGTTGAGCCGTATAGCCATAAATACGGTTACATTCCCTTTGCAGAGTTGTAAGGTCATAAAGGCGGGGAGGCTGTATAGTTTTTACCTGCTTTTCCACAGAACGCACAAAAGCGGAGTTGTGGTCACAGTCCATACGGATTTTTTCAGCCTCGGATCGTTCCGTCATTTTTTCGCCGGAAGCAGTAAAACCTCCGCAGGTGATTTCCGGCACATAAAAAGGCTTACTGATGAAGGATTCAATATCCGACTCACGCTGTACCAAAAGTGCCAGTGTCGGTGACATAACACGGCCGACATTTAGGGTGACACCATACAGGACAGAAAAAAGCCGGGTGGCATTGATCCCGATCAGCCAGTCGGCTCCTGCCCGGCATACTGCCGCATCATAGAGCTTATCGTAATCACTGCCGGGACAGAGATGGTCAAAACCCTCACGGATCGCCGCATCCTCCATACTGGAAATCCAAAGCCGTTCCATAGGCTTATTACATCCGGCATATTCATAGACCAGACGGAAGATCAGTTCTCCTTCACGCCCGGCATCCGTAGCGCATACCACGGAATCAACCCGTTTGTCCTTCATCAGCCGGCACAAAAGAGCAAGCTGCGTTTTCTTATCCTTTGGAACTTCATATTTCCAGTTTTCCGGCAGGATCGGAAGGTCCTCATACCGCCATTTGGCGTACTGTTCTTTGTAAGCCTCCGGCTGTGCCAGTTCCAAAAGATGTCCCACGCACCAGCTCACCAGATAGCCGGAACCTTCGAGATAACCATCTTTTCTTTTCGTTGCGCCTAATACTGCTGCCAGTGACATAGCAACAGAGGGCTTTTCTGCAATCACAAGTTTCAATTTTTATTCCTCCTTCATAGTTTCAAATTCTTTATCCGCAAGTTTTCCGGTTTGCATAAGACACATCAGCATAACGCCGGAAGCCATTCCTCCGGCAAAGGTAAGGAAATATGAAATCAGGTTCCACATAAGCATTCCTCCTAAAAATGGGTAAAGAAAAACGCCCACTTCAAAGTGAGCGCATCAATAGGTATCTATTTTGTTTTTGGTTTCAAGTGATCCGGCAGGACGATCTCTCCAACCGGGATTTCCCGCAGTTCCTTCTTCATCCGATGGGTGAAGCGGATCGTCTTTGCCGTACCGCCGGTTTCCCGTCCGTCATATACAGCGATCACTCGGTCGGAGTGCTCCACCATATAGCGGTTTCTGTGGGAGTAGACGCTTGGGAGATATTTTTCCTGTATGACAACAACATCCGCACAAGCCTCCAGCAGTTCACGGGTTCTTGTTTTCTTATTCAGGCTGTCCAGACGCTTGCGGTAAGGGATCACTGCGATCAGCTCCAGCGCCGGATTGGTCTGCTTTCTTTCCAACACCAGCTCTGCAAAATACTGATCCACGCCATCTGCAAAGCCACTCATAAAACAGGTGAATCCATCTGTAACGGCAGCATCGATCTCATGTTCCAAAGCGGCTTTTATTTTGTTAATCTCATTCTGCGGCAAATCCCTGTGTCCGGTAACACAGCAAGTCTTTCCTTTCATCGGTCATCCCTCCATCTGATAGGTAAAATTCTTCACTTTTCACATAGTAATAGATTTTATTTAGCAAGTCAACGATAATACCCTTTTTCTCTTTGCGGATAATAAAGGGGTGTAAGGTACAATCTATTACAGAATGGGAGGTGAAGGCGATGTATGAAGATTTTGTCCCGGAACGATTAGCGAAGCTGCGGACACAAAAAGGAGTTTCCGCACGCGATATGTCTTTATCGTTAGGTCAGGCAAACAACTACATCAATAATATTGAGAATAAAAAGTCACTTCCCGCTATGCAGTCTTTTTTCTACATCTGCGAATATCTGGGTGTGACTCCGCAGGAATTCTTTGATGAAGGAAATACTTACCCGGAAACCTTGAAGGAATTCATTGCAGAGGCAAGACAGCTTGATCCTCAATCCATGCAATATATCCTCGGTATTATGAAAGAACTCAATAGCAGAAAGTAAGCGGTCACGGTAATGGCCGCTTTTTTCGTGACTTTCTTTATTATATTTTATAATGTTCTCGAAATGTCCGCTCCCTATACCGATAAGTATTCAAAAACTGTTCTCCAAACAGCCTTTTTCTATTCGCCGGTACTGCCAAAGCTGCCGGTTCCTCGTTCTGTTCCCAGATCGGTTACAAAATCCGCAATGACGATCGGCGTGATCACAAGCTGCCCGATACGGGCTCCCTTAAAAAGAGACTGCGCCTGATTGCTTACATTGCTGATGATCGCATGGATCTCTCCACGGTAGCCGGAATCCACAGGTGGCAGTTCACAGACCAGACCTTTTACCGCCATACTGGTACGGGGAAAGATATATCCTGCATACCCATCCGGTATTTCCAGTCCAAAACCAAGAGGAATTTTGGCGATTTCTCCGGGCTGTAAGGTGCAGTCATAGGGCAGATAAACATCTGCCCCGGCATCATTGCCATGCGGACGGTAAGGACGCTGGTGCTCCGGTACGCCAAAGTCAATCAGTTTTATTTTCATCGGCAGCCTCCTTCCCAAAGAGCAGGATAGTCTTTTTCTAAAATATCCTTTGGCGTCATATCTGCCTGCAGTTTTCGTCCACAGGTCATTTTACCTTCCAGACATCGATCTATCTGACAGAAAGGCCCGGTCAGTGACGGGGCAAACAAAGCAGGGCTTAGTTCATAAAGTTCTTTCCAGACCTTTAGCAGCACGATCCTTGTTTCATCTGTATTTCTCCGGCATACCCGCTGGCTGATGATATGTTTCCACTGATAAGGGGTGGCGCTGATGAGCAGTACATTCCGTAATCCCTGGGGCGTGGCATAGCCGGCCGCATCGTGCCCACTTCCGGCAGTGCACAGGGCTTCATAACATTTCATGCTTTCATTACAGCTTTTTAAGTACAATTCCCGTACCACTGCCGGAGCCGTCATAATAGAATACGGGACAGCGAAATCCGCCTGTCCCGTATAGTTGCTGTACTGCAGCGATGCACTCATAAATTTTACTTCGTTCTGGTGGCGGGTGATCTGCGCCAGAAAACGCCTGCTGGCGCCGACAATGGCTACCGTGATCACCGCAAATTTCTGGATGGTAGGATGGGGAAGCGCCCCCATAGCTGCTACTGTCTGAACGCTGAATGATTTTTCGTAGAGCTCCATCAGGTCGTCCATTGAGGCAATCTTATGTCCCTGCTGGGTAAGTCTTGCCGCAAAGACCATGTTTTTTTCTGCTTCCGCTACCGCCTGGCAGTTCAAAATTTTTACTTCAATCTGTTTAATTGGTATGTCCCTCCTTTACAATCGCTTTCAGTAAGAACAGATAGTTAAGACTGTCTGTGATCTTTTCGTCCCATGTGTCCATCGGATAAACTGTTTCCTCGGCAAAGCACATATCGTACAGAGAAACAATATGCTTTGCCAGCATACCGGCAAGGGCACGCTGGGGCGTTGTATGCTGTAAAGCTGCCGCTGCCTTAAATGCAATCAGCCGGTCCGGGTCATCCCCGGTGTATTCTTTGGTTTTTCGTTTCAAGGTATCAGCACAGAGCCGTACCTGTTCGTCAAAAACGGCATTGACTTCATTTTGCGTAATATAGCATCCCTCCTTTGAAAACAAGAAACCGGCTATTCTAAAGCATCTTAGAATAGCCGGCAAATAAATGGATATGTAATTGTTTATAGTGTATTGATCTCTTTTTCCAGTTCCTGGACCGCTGCTATGACTGTCTCAAATGTCGGAATATCCCCATACAACATATCCTGCATAGAGTTATAGTCCGTTTCCAATGCTGCGAACCGATATTCCGGCGGGAGTAATTTTAATGTGCCCGGCACAGCCTCCGGGTACTTCGCCCATGCTCTGGGATAGAATTTCATTTTGAAATCTACAACTTTCTTCAGGAGATCCAGCCTGGAAAAAGCAGCTTCTTTGACCGGTGTTGCAGCCATGCGGTAGAGATCATAATAATGTCTGGAATACCGCTGCGGCATTTCCAAATGTTCCGGTCTGTTCGCTTCATGGTGCAGGATTGTGGCTTTTTCCCAGAAGGTCCGTTCCGGGGCAACGGTAAGGATTGCGGTTTCTTTTTGCTCAAAAATCTTCGGATAATATTTTGCCGCGTATGGTTCGATCAGCGCTGTTTTTGCAGGAGTCCACGCTGCCAGCGCACCAATCTCTAAACGGATCACCTGTAAAGTCGCCGTATTCGTAAAAAGGTGCGGATAGGCGAAAATGACCGTCTGTTTATCCTTTTCATCTATGTAGACATTTGCTTCACAACCGATTTCCTGGGATAAGCCGGCTTTGACTGCCGGGCAGAATGTTTCGGACAGAAATACCTCTGCACGCACATTGGCTTCTTTGTTAAAAGCATCCTGTTTTGTATTGGAACGTTTCTCCCATGGTTCATCTTTGCCATATCCCAATACACGCCAGTCCAGAATCAAATCAATATCTTCTGAAAACCGGCTGATCAGGTGAAAGGCTTTTGAAAGGCTGGTACCTCCCTTAAAGGTGATGGACTCTTTCCATGGTGAGCGGTGAAATAAATAATCCAGCGTAAAACATACCCAAAAGTCTTTTTCCACGATGGCATCATTCAGCCCCATTTTATCTGCTGTATTTCTGAACAGCTCCCTGCGGTCGTTATCTGAAAGTCTTGCTATATTTCTCATTGTACCTTTTCACCTCCACAAATCTGCCGTATCGTATCGTAAACCCAATCCGTAGACTCGGTTGCTTCCTTCAAACAAGCCTGTTTATCCTTGTCTGTCAGTTTTTCGGAAAGCATCTGTATGACTTCTGGCGTAACATTCGATCTGCCAAGCGTTTTTAATGCCTGTATAACCAAACTTGTCATATAGGACAATCCGGTAATCTCCTTATTGGTCCGGTGCTTAAATTCCAGCTTTGTAGAGTTCCACTCGTAGGTCTTATATGGACCATCGCTGATATAGGACCATACTGCTGTTACCTGTGTTGAAAGACCTAACAGGTTCAATGCTGTATTCCCACATGGGGCAATCGTCCAGTGATAACTTCGTGCCAATGCGTTCGCCACCGCTTCCGGGTCTGCCGCCACATATTCATCCAGAAGTTTGCTATATTTTGGTTTTTCATAAACTCCTTTCAAAATACGGCGCAATGTTCCTGATTGCACTAAACGGCTTAAACTTTGACGAATAGTGGATGTATCTGCAATATCCGCAAAATCAGACATCACAAAAACAGTTCCATCTTCAAGAGAAAGAACACGCTCTCGTATTCGTTTTGTATATCCGTTGTCCACAATACCGCCTCCCTTCATGTCACGAATATTATATATTATTCGTGACATGATTGCAATAGGTCCTATTCCTCTTATTTTGAGTGTTCCCATTAAAAATCTGATTTATACATCAAAAATCAAAAATTTTGCAAGGCAGTACAGTTTTCATATATGTCACATATTTTATATATTATTCGTGACATCAGGCAGTTGGCAGGTAGATCCAGTCGTGCATCAGGCACACGCTGGGTTCATCCTCCCTGGGAACCAGACGGTAGGTACATTCCCCATAGACCGTGCGTTTGTCCTCGATCTCCATGCCATAGGCTTTATAAAAGCGGTATTCCAGATTGGAGATAATACAGCGCAGGGTTTGCAGAGCCTCCCTTTGAGCTGATACGATCAGGTCACGGTCAATGCTGCGCTTCAAAAACAGCAGCGATTTGTAAAGCTGTACCTCTGTGCGGTAAGGGCGGCAGTCTTTCGTTTCCAGCCATCCGCAAAAAGCGACCGGTCCGCTCTGGATCACACTGCGGTCCGGGTGATAATACTCATAGCAGTCCAGGTTTGCCGTATTCAGAAGATAGAGCATTTCCCGGACTTCATTTTCCGGCATGTCGTAAAACCGCAAAAGCGAGCGGTAAAGATGGACATAGCCGGGAATGGAAATCATGGTATTTACCATAAAATAAAATCCTCCTTGTAAACAGCAGGTGCGGGAGCTTTTGCCCCCGCACCGTCTAAAATCTATATTTCGTTATCTACTTTCACGAGTTTTCCCATGACAAGAAAGCGTCCTGTGCCGCCCGGCGTACAGGTAGAAAGGGTCAGTACCTTATCGCTGCAGGTCACAGTCACATCACTTTCCACCGCAGAACGTTCCTTCATAGCTGTAAGCCAGGTAGTATAAGCACCGTCATCCTTCCAGGAAAGCTGCCAGGGAGAAGTTTTACTGCCGGATTCTTCCGGTTTTGCTGCAAATGCCGTAAAGATCTCCATGACATAACCCCCCTTCGGAGTAACGAGATACATCTGCCTGTGAGTATCAAAGTAACTTTGTTCATCGTACCGGTTCAGCAAGGCAAACATGGAACCATCCCGCATATTATGACCGTAAATGATCGTATTGCGGTCTGAAAAATCTGCCCGGTTTTCATAGTCGGCAAACAGGCAGCCAACCTTGTTATAGGTCCCGTCATAAAGATGGTTCAGGTAATACTCGTTGTTGTCGGTATGCGTCACCGGATAATTGAGCACCGTATCAGGAAGAGAAAGCCATCCGATGATGTCCGGTCCATTTTCACGGAGCGTTTCAAAGTCTACCGAAGGCAGGACAATATCGGCATCGTCCCGTTTTGGTTCTGTCGGATCGGGTGCCGACTCCGGGGAAGCTGTCTGCTCCGGTACTTCCACATATCCGGCAAGATCTCGATAGGCATCTTTACTCTCAGCATACTGGTTCAAGTCACGGAACACCAAAAAACCGCTGCCAAGAGCCACCAGAACGCAGAGTGAAAGGACAGAAACCCCGACAGCCGTTCTTTTCGGGGAAGTCCTGCTGTATTTTCCCTTTTTGAAATAATACACAGCAAATACGCTGCCACCGATCAGTACGGCTGCCAGCAGTCCGCCATACAGGAAAATATACGGATCATCCCCGGTCTGCGGTACCGGCTTTTGAGGGGTGGAAGGATTGGAGGGAACAGAAGGCTTTTCCGGGTTCTTTGGGTTATCCGGCTTTTCCGGTTTTTCATTAAAGAACTGGACTGTAGATGTCTGATCTGCCTTGATCTCCACCGTAGCGGCATCAGGAATGATGTAATCCTTGCTTGCCCGGTTTGCAACTTCTGTTACGGTATAAATACCGACACGAAGGCCCTTAACTTCAATCACGCCGGATTTTGGAGTGGTGAATGTCTCGCAGTAGGAGCCGTCCGCACTCTTAACCTCGATGGCAAAACCATCTTTGCGCCCGTCGCTGGAATCCTTTGTGATCTTTAAGTTGCCGCGGTAAGCCTCATTGGTAAACCCGTGCCCGGCTTCTCCATTTTCCACAACTGCGACCTGTCCATCTTCTGTGATGGAAAAATAGTAAGCGTTTGAGTCAGGCTGATAGCCCTCCGGCGCTTTGCTTTCTTTGATAAAGTAGCCGCCAGCCAGAAGGTTTTCCGCCGTATGATAGCCTGCATCGGTTTCTTTCAGCGTACCGATCTTTTGATCGTCAGGATCATATTCCTGGTTGGCGTTGGAATCCGCATACAGGTCGAACACTGCACCGGGCAGGAAGCGCAGGAAAGAATTCTTGTCTTTCTTATCCTCCTTTTCCACAGGGGACGGTTCCTCCACAGCTTCGGTTTTAGTTACCTGCACACTGCCGCGGATCAGGGTGTTTTCCACACGGATCTCGATATGCTGTCCGTCTGCACCGATATATACATGGTGCTGCTGCGGGCTTACCGTATAAAGGTCAGGGGCAGAGATCTCCTTGACGATCCAGTGTCCGTAAGGAATGTTCTCAAAGGAAAAACTGCCGTCTTTTCCGGTAATAGCAGTAAGCAGCGCATTTTCTTCAGTAAATTCTTCGGTATCAGGTCTAAACAGACCCATGAGCGCACCGGCAAGCGTGACATCCTCGCCGCCTTCCGGGTTTTCCCCGACTTTTACACCGTCTACACGCCCACGGAGAAGTTCATTGGAAACAGCCTCGCCTTCATTGACAAGGATCTGTACCAGGGCGGTTTCCTGACCAGCATACTCAAAGACAACCGGATATTCCTGATCCGAAAGGATATAGGCGCCGTTGGTTGTGCGTTCCTTGACATAATAGCTGCCAAAAGGCAGGTCGGAAGCGAAGGAAGCGCTGTAACCGCCGGATTCCTCAGACGAAACAGAGACCACTTCCAGAAGTCCACCTGCCGGGATTACGCTGCCATCTGCCGCCGTCAGGTCTGCGGAAGCATAAAGTCCAAAGGAAATATCCTTATATTCCTCGTTCATGCCAAGACCGAACAGGTCATCGGTCTCCATTGCCTTGAAAAGTGTGACATCCACTTTCTGGCGTTCGTCATAAAGACCGGCCGCTGTCTGTGTAACCTCTATGGTCTCACCCGCATAGGTCAGTTCCACATATTCCGGTTGAGGATTCAACACACAGCCGGAAGGCGCCTGACGTTCCTCCAGACGATAACGGCCAAGATAGAGAGACCCGCTTTTCGCTGTGCCGTCCTCGCCGGTCGTAAGTGTTTCCACAACCGTATCTTTTTCTGCCCGCAAGGTACCGTCACCGGTATAAATATCTTCATCTGCGATCACATCATAGACCGCTCCAGGAAGTCCGGCAACCTCATATACCGGTTGGTACAGTCCGTCGTTTTCCTGGACAGAAGCAAATACTTCTCCGGTCTTTGTGATGGTAAGCTGGCCTTTCTGCGGCATATTGTACTGCGTGACCGTCACAACCGCCTCGCTGCCGTCAATGGTAAACGGTACCGGCTGGTCGGAAAGCACATAGCCGTAAGGAGCAGCTACCTCATAAAGTTCATAATCCCCGGCGGCCAAAGGCTCCGGCAGCATCAGCCAGCCCTCGTCAGAAACATAGAAGGTATTCAGTGTTTCCGGGTTCGGATAGTAGACGGTCTGGGTGATAAATTCCCCGGTGGAAAGATCCTTGATCTGAAAACCGGTTCCGGTCACAGGGATAATCTTTCCGGTCTCTGCGTCACATTTTTCAACTTTCAGACGGGCTGTGATGGTGCGGTTGTTCAGGATATAGCTGTAAGTCTTTCCGTCAGAGGAAATGAATACCGTAAAGTCCGGGACAAAGGCTTTGCCTTCCTCGCCTGCGATTTGATGGACCGTATAATGCCCATACGGAAGCGGTTTACTGGAAGCAAAACCATCCGCATCCGTGGTAAGAAGGTCGCGTTCACTTTCCTTTGCCGCGTCATAGCTTCCGGCTGCCTTTAAGTAAATTTCAAAGACTGCGCCTGCTTCCGGGCGTTCGATGATACCGGCATTGGGATCGTCGGTATTTTCGCCCTCAGGCACATCCGGGTCCAGGTCATCGGTGTGCTTGACAAGCTGGATATTTCCGTAAATAACCGTTTCCGTCACCTGATTTTCTGTGGTATTGAGTTCCACTTCATACAGGGAAGGGGATGCACCCACTTCATAAACGGTTTCATTCAGAAGATACCCGGTGCTCGGTTCGATCTCCCGGATCGTCCAGTTATCCCCGCACACATAATAGCGAGTCATAAAGCTGCCATCCGGCCCGGTAGTATAAGTGTCGATCAGTTCGCCATCACGGAAGATCCCATAGGTCGCCCCTGCAAGCGTGGCGTCCCCCTGGGCATTTCCGGTATCAGCGTCGCTCTTTACCACATGGACGCGGAACTTCTTCAGGATATTGCTGAAATGTACCGAAGAAGTTTGCCCGCTTTCAATGGTCACGTACTGTGCGGAAGGGGTCACATAGCGGTCCACCGGCAGCTCTTTTACCAGATAGGTTCCCGGCAGGAGCTTCTTTTCAATCTGGCCGTTTTCTCCGGTCGTGACTTCCTCATTGACTTCATTTCCCAAAATGTCCGTACCGGAAATATGGAAGGTGATACCGGAAACAATGCCGTCCTCACTGGTCTTGACAAGTTTTGCAGTACCGTAAGTTTCCGTTTTGATCTTTACAAAGAAGGAAACCGGATCGCTGGCGCCGGTCATCATGGTCTGGTAGCCTGGTCTGCCCCAGATCAGCATGTCATTTGCCACCGGGATATTCTTTCGGAATTCAAACAGCACCGGGTCCATCATCATCTGCCTGCTGGTAAAGGTGTATTCATTTCCGTTTCTTGTCACAGAAACGCCGCTGCCTTTCAAAGCCTCCAGGTCGATCTTCAAGTTGTTGGTATCTGTGACCGTCAGGGTATAGACCTTTTTTTCTACATCCCATTTCAGTTCCAGTTCCGGTGCTTCGCTTTTCTTAGAAGAAGTAAAGGAAGGGACTGTGGAATGGGAAGCGACCTGTGCCAGAATCCAGTCATAGGCTTTTTCAGCCGGTCGTCCGGCGATCACGCTGAAATACTGGTCACCATCTGCGTGGCCGTTTCCGTGGCGGTTGTACGGATCGCTTCTAAGCTGCTGCTGGTATTCCCAAAGGATGATCTGGGTTGCCATCTTATAGTCATCCTCGTTGATCCCGGAAACAGGGAGCGTCGCACCGGGTTTCCAGCCATAGATCGCAGTCAGGGTGATCCCCCTCCTTGCCTCGGCAGGAAGCAGGTTCAGGTATTGGCTGTTGGTCCCGCTTTCTGAAACATAGGTGTTTTCCGAAGTATGGTAAGGAATCCCGCTCTCCACACAGTAAACCTGATGGCTGATCCCGTCAGAATCCGTCAGCATATAGTGCCGGTAAGCATTGCCCCCGGAACTGGTGTGTACGTCGATGGTTCCGTCTGCATGGTAGGCAAGATAGGTGTAAGGTGCCGGGGCGCGGTAGTGGTTTCCATCAGAGCCCACATACTGGTCGCCCAGCCAGGAGCTTGCCGTTTGTCCGACAGACATGGCAAAAGCCTGAGCCGGAAGAAGCCCCAAAATGCTTGCCATACAAAGCAAAAACGCCAACAGCTTGCGAAAGCCGCGGCGCCTGGTTATGATATGTTCCATGAAAAAATCCTCACTTTCATAAAATCTAAAAGGACAGCCTTATTTGCTGTCCTTGTCGTCAAAATCATCCTCGGAAAGATATTCCGGTTCCCCGTATGCCTCATCCGGGTCAAAGCCTTCTCCATAACCGTCATCCTCAAATTCCGCATCGTCCTCGGCCTGCTGTTTCGGACGCACGATTTTTACATAGTAACCGATCCCGCCGACCGCAAGTAAGGCAGCAAGGATAAACAGGATCGTGCCGACACTGCCGGTCTCTTTCTTCGGCTTTTCCGGTTCAGCCGGTTTTTCGGTTTCCGTCGGCTTTTCTTTTCCTTTGCAGCCACTCAAGTCATTTTTGCAGACCGGACAGCCGGTATTGACTTTTCCTGCCTCACATTTTTCGGTGCAGTTGCAGCTTTCTTCCTGGGGAATCATGCTCATGCTGCCATTGTTCTTTTCTGCAAGCGCCATCAGGTCGGACTCTGTGACGCCGTTTAAGAAGTAGACATTGTTATCTTCCCGTTTCCCGTCGATCACCAGATAAAAGACATTGCCCGCGTCCGTAGTGATGGTGTAAAACTGTTTTTCCCCATCCGTACCGCTGATGTTGTCCTGTACCGTTCCGGTGCCTTCCGGGGTAAATGCACCTTCCGGGATCGCAGAAGTATTTTCCTGCTGTCCGGTACTGTTATCTGAACCGGAAGAATTTCCGCCGCCGGAAGGGGTTGCAGCGTTTGAGCCGGAAGGTTTTTCTTCCTTAGGCGGTTTTGTCTGTGTACCGGACGGACTCTGGGGTGCTGCCGCAGCAGGTTTCTTTTCAGGAGCCGGTTCTTTGTAATACGGATTATCCAGCTTTACCACATCAGAACGGTTGCCGGCATAATCTTTTGCGTATATGCTTACCTGTTTTTCTGTTCCTGCATAATCTTTTAGTGCAACCGACGCTTTCCCATCGGTGAGGGAGTTGATACGGTTTTCATCAACAAAGACCGCCTCCACGCCGGATAGATCGTCACTGCTTTCTATTTTCAGGGCATCGCCCTCCAGGGAAGCAGTCAGCGTTGGCGGTGTGGTGTCTTTGGAACCGCCGGCATGAGCCGTTACAGGTAATGCGCTGACACTTACAAGAAGCGTAAGCGCCAGCAGCAGGGAAAGTTTTTTAAGCCTCATGCACATCCTCCTTCTCCTGCGGTAAAACAGTTTCCGAAGGGGCTGCCTGCTGTGATTTCAAAAAATCCGCAAGCTGCTGGGGCGTCAGTTTGAAACTGCGCGCCACCGCCACATAATCGGTATTTTCCAGTTCTGTTTTCTGTTCCTCCAGCTTATGGAGCTTTGCCTGCATTTCCGCAATCTTTGTTTTGGTCTTTTCAATTTCCTTTTCCAGTTTTTCAATTTTAGGATTCAATTTATTACCTCCAATCTGTTAAGGCAGACGCCCAAATGTATAAAAATGCTGCTGCCAGTAGCTTGTATTGATGTTTGCATAAGAAATCGGGTCTCCACAGTGGATCATCATTCCATTTCCCACATAGATCCCTACATGGCTTGCGCCGCTGGTGTTGTAGGTCCCCTGGAAGAAGATCAGGTCGCCCGGTTTTGCATCCGCACTTGATACCGGCGTACATACACCTAAAAGACCATCCGCGGTCAGCCTTCCGAAATTCCAGCCAACGCCGCAGTTGTTGATCACCCAGGACACATAGCCGGAACAGTCAAAGGAAGTGGAAGGGCTTGCGCCTCCCCATACATACGGATAGCCAAGATATTTTTCCGCCTCGGCCATCATTGCGGCAAACTGTTCATCCGCAAGGGCTTCCGGTGGAATGTCATAATCGAAGTAGTTTCCTGTGCCGCCTGAACCAACTTCCGGCAGGTGCCGTTCGCTGGTATCGCCGGTATCGGCAAAATACAGGGGATTCAAATACTGGCCGTCAACCAGGACTTCTAAGTGCAGGTGGGCCCCGGTAGAATTTCCGGTATTCCCGACCTTTGCAATCACATCCCCGGCTTTGACCTCCTGCCCGGCAGAAACAAGGATCTGGGAACAGTGCCCGTATTTGGTCGTCAGGGTATGTCCTTCGTATGCCTCGCCTTCAATAGCGACACACAAGCCATAACCGCCGACATTTCCCGCAAGGGTGACCGTTCCGTCATGCCCGGCAAGGATCTCTGTGCCCTCCGGCATCCCGATGTCCACACCGGTGTGATAGTTCTTTTCCCCACTGATGGGATGTACCCGGTAGCCGTAATAACTGGTCACATAAGGGAGCCAGTTGGTGCCAAAGACATTTTTGACATACTGGCGGTTTCCTTTTGTCTGCAGCAGGATCTCGCAGATCTCTTTCTGGTCTGCGTTCATCCGGGAAACGACCAGGTTTTCCAGAGGTATAACCGTGAGCTTGACATTTAAGATGCGCCATTCATAAGGCACTTCCTCCTGGGTTTCTTCCCCGGTTTCCGGATCAACGGAAGTTTCGGTGCGGTAACGGATCTCGGTTTCTTCTGAAAAGGACAGGGTATATTGTTCCTGGAAAAGCTGCCGCAGCACGCTTTCCACTTCATCGTAAGTAAATCCCTGATAAGCAGAAGTCAGATACCCCATCAGCACATACGGGTCATGCTCGATTGCGCCCAGGTTATACTGGTATTCGTCATAGCCGGGGCGGTCTGATTCCACCCGGTCTATTTCCATTTGCAGATCCGTTTCCCATTCGGTATAGGTAAGCTCCGCCTGGTTGATGTCCTGATCATCTGCAAGATAGGTAGAAGCAGCCAGACTTCCCAAACCGCCGGTCCCGATATTGGAGAACGTGGAAAACAGGGATGTGATCAGGAAAATTACCAAAAGGAGAAGCAGGAGGACAAGGCAGATTACAGGGTGCCGTTTGACCGCATGGACAATACCGACGCTGACCCTCTCTGTTGTGACTGCGGCATTTTTTGCCTGTTTCCCGGCTTCACGGGCAGCCTTGGCATACTGCCTTTTCAGTTTTTGTTTCTGCCATATCCGGGCAATCGCATGTTTCTTCAGCTCCGGGTGGTCGCTAAGAGCCTGCCGGTAAGCAAGTCTTGCGTTGGCCTTTGCTGATTTTTGCTGTAATTTCGCTGCCTTTCGGTAGGGGGCAGTTTTATGCCGGTGATATGCCGTGCGAAGCCCTGCCTCGCCCACAAGTTCAGAGCGGTGGGATGCCTTGATCCCCACATTTTCATCCTCTGCCTCATAAATCTTTTTATGGGCGTAACCAATGGCAGTATTGGCGCCCGCCTTGACCGGACGCAGTGGTACAGGCCCTTTTACATGGGCCTTTTGTGATTTGACCTCCTTTTCAAATTTTAAGTGTTTTTTGGCTTTTCCGGTCTCCGGGTCGGAAACCGTCTCCATGCGCAGTTTCTTCCGGGCCGGCAGACGATTTTGTGCCTGCTCTGCTTTTTGTGCAGTACGTTCGGCCTTCCGCCTTGCATGGGTGAGCTTTTTATCCTCTGTCTGCGGCGGCAGTTCATCCGCAGTAAATTCCAGCTTGGATGTTTTTGGCGGTTCGCTATCCACACCCTTTTCCTTCTGCGCTGCCTGTTCCTCCGCCTGTGCCGCTTCCTGAAAACGCTGTTGATATTTGTTCCCATGCTGATGTGTCCGGTAACGGTGTTCCTGACTGGATCTGTCTGTGCTGTCCGGTGTGGCTGAGCCTTCGGAAGAAGGAGCATATTTTCCGGTATCATGGTCTGTCGCATTCTCTGTTACAAGAAAACGTCTGGAAGCCTCCTGCCGGAAATTGCTTCGCACGTTGTCCTGTATCGGGGGCGCTGTCCTGGCAGCATCCGGTGTCTCAAAGTGTTCCGAAAAACCATCCAAAGCGGTTGCATACGCTTCGCCCTGTTCCAACAAGGACTCCGGTGTTTCCGGTGACAGATGGGAAAATTCCGTCTGTACAGGGATGTCCTGCCTGTGTGTCTTGCCGTTGACAGAAGAAGGGGTGTCCCGTGCCCTGCGCAGGTCAAAATCCTGTTCGGTCTGCCTGGCTGCCGGCTGATCCTCCCCGTGGGAATCACGCACCGGCATCCGGGTATCTTTACGCTTCCTTTGAAATTCCCTGTCGTGTGCCATTGTTCTCACCTCCGATCCATTTTAATTTTTGCCTCATGCTTTGGTCCCCGCCACTTCATCCGGTCTTGTGGTAAGCACGCTGTACAAGAGTGTGTCCTTCGGGAAGTGGTCCACAAAGGGGATGATCACATTTCCAAAGAACAAAAGCCCCTCGCCGGGACCGGAATGGGTCACATACGAAAGCTGGTGCGGGGAGATCCCCAACTGCTTTGCCAAAATCTGACGGTCTCCCTGGGCCTGGTTGAGCATATAGATAAAGTCCGAGTTCTCAAAAATATTTTCGATCTCACGGGAAGCCAGAAGGTCCTTGACATTCTGCGTTAAACCTGATGGGATTCCGCCCCATTTACGGAAGCGTTTCCAGATCTCCACGCTGAAACTTCCTGTCTGCCCTTTCAAAAGAAGATGGAATTCGTCGATATAGAACCAGGTTGTTTTATGTTTGGAGCGATTGGCCGTGACACGGTTCCACACCGCATCCTGCATGATCAAAAGCCCGATTTCCTTTAAGGCTTTTCCCAGTGACTTAAGCTGGAAACACAGTACCCGGTGTTGATCCATCTGGATATTGGAACGGTGGTTGAACACGTTAAGGGAACCATTGACATAGATTTCCAGTGCCGTTGCGATATTCTGTGCTTCCGGTTCAGACTGTTTCAAAAGCAGCTCGTAAAGATCGCCTAAGATCGGCATATTTTCCGGGCATGGGTTCTGCAGGTATTCCCGGTACACCAGTCTGGTACAACGGTCGATGATCGTCCTTTCAATAGGGGAAAGCCCTTCTTTGCCGCCGATGATAAGGTCGCACAGCGACAGGATAAAATCACTTTTCAAAGTAATTGGGTTTTCATCATCGGAATAGTCCAGATTGATGTCCATCGGGTTGATGTAGTTCGTGGAAGTAGGAGAAATATCAATGACCTGCCCCTGGGAACCGAACTGCTGTACCAGCGGCCCATACTCATTTTCCGGGTCAGCGATAATGATGTCGTCCTCCGTCAGAAGAAACACATTGACGATCTCACGCTTGGCAGAGAAAGATTTACCGCTTCCTGGGGTACCGAGAAACAGCCCATTGGGATTTTTCAGCGTTTTTCTGTTCGCCATGATCAGGTTATTGGAAAGGGCGTTCAGACCGTAATACAACGCCTCGCCCTCCTGGAACAATTCACAGGTGGTAAACGGTACAAAGATCGCTGTGCTGCTGGTCGTAAGCCCGCGCTCAATTTCAATCTGGTTCGTGCCAAGAGCAAGCGAGGACATAAGCCCCTGTTCCTGTTGGTAATCCAGCCGTTTTAAGGCACAGTTGTATTTCTGTGCCACACCCGAAGCGGCAAAAATATCATTAAACAGCTTCTGACGTTTGGCAGCGATATTTTCCACCAGTACCGTCACAAGGAACATGCGCTCATTGCGGCTCTGTAAATCCTGCAAAAGATTTTTGGCTTCCTCTCCATAGGTGGCAAGGTCGGTGGGAATGATGTCCATGTCATACCCGGATCGGACCGCTTTCTTTTGTTCCTCAATGGTCATTTTCTGCAGGTCCGACATTTTACGCTTGATGTTTCGGATCGCCTGCGCCTGGTCGATAGACTGGATATGCAGGTTGACGGTCACGGCGTCGTTTAAGTCAAGAAGATCCGCTAAAAGCCGGTCGGTAAGCTCCGGCGCCAAAATCTGCAAAAAGGAGACAGCACCGGAATGGTCGCCTACCCGGAATGTCTTTCCATCCTTTGAAAAAGACAGCCCGGATGGGGAAATGAAGTCTTTGGTAGAAAGACCAGTCTTAGGCAGATCCGACCACTGGAAATGAAACTTTTCCTGACCGTCCGGGTGAAGCTGGCTGTGAAGAAGTTCCAGACGTTCCAGTCCGTTTAAGGATCTCGCCTGAACTCCCAGGGTCTTGAAATTTGCCAGCACATCCGTTTCAATGCGTTCCAGACGCATTTTCGCAGTACGCAGGTCATCTGCCTCGATTCCAAAGGTAATGTATTTGCGTTTGGTGAGACCGTTATTTCCTTTCTGCAACTGGTTCTTTAACATATCCCCGTATTCCCTGCGGATTCCGTCATACTCGTCGCCGCGGGGAGGGATGTCAATGCTTCTGGTAAAATCCTGCATATTGGCCCGCTGGTTGATAAAGGTAAGCTGCACATGGATCGAGGCATCGAAGTAATTTAAGAAATCGCAGTAACCCTCGAAGATCTGTGCTTTATCATCTGCCTGTGCAAGCTGATAGTTAATATCAAAAAACTGCACCGTTTTGGTGTAAAGGGTATCAGTCAGCCGGCAGATCCCATCCCGGTACATTTCACGGTAGGGGATGCTCTGCTGGACCGTCTGCGGGGCATCTGCTTTCAGCCCGGCAAAAAAGCCGCCTTTTTTAGACGGCTTGGAACGGGCAGACTTAGTTTTGCCCTGCTTTGCATCGGCTCTGGTCTTTTTGGCCTGCCTGATATTTTTTTGCAGACGCTTTTCCTGAGCTTCCTGCTGCTTGTTTTTTGGCAATCTTTGTAACCTCCTTCTTTGACATAGATTTATACAGGTTATCCGTCCTGTATGGACGGTCCTTCGGCCAGAGCTTATAACGGAGCCGGTTCTTCAAGATCTTTTCTGCCGGCTGCCCGTCACGCTCATACATGGCGAAGAAGAAAAAGGGCATCATCAGCCCGATCATCAAAAGTACAGCCGCCGAATTGCCGATCGCCCCGCGGGTAAAGAAATACACCGGAAGGCCGACAAGTCCGGCAAGGCTGAAACAAATAAGCTGGCGCTTCGTCAGATTGAAGGCCAGCTTAGTCTTAACTTTGGTTAAATCCTTTGGTACAGGTACATAAGGCATCTATACACCTCCCATCGTAATATAATTTCCGGCCCATTACCGTGCACCGAAATCGCGTACCGGTTTCTCCGCAGCCGGACATTCCCGCACTTCCTGAGCCGCATTTTGCAGCCGTGCCAGGACAGAAACAGCCGGCTCTCTCTGACACAGGTATTCCTGGCTGTCTCGGATTCCGGCAATATTTTCCCGAATATCCATATCCACGTCGAACACATCTGAAACCGGCATAAGCCAACGGTCTGCAAAGTATTTCAAAGGATTCTCAAGCGCCAGCACATCATCCAGCATTTCATCCCTGAACTCAAACTTTGTTGTCAGATAGGAATACGCCTCCTGCATGGCTGTAATTTCAGCAGCTTTTTCAATTAAGGATTCCTTATCTCTTGACATAAGGCTTTCCCTGTAAGCAAAGTAATTCTGTCCCAGCCGTTTCATCAGGAGCGTATATTTGTCCTGTGCGGAAGGTTCGCTTGTGAAATGTTCAAATTTTTGCTCTGCATCAATTTCTTTGAGAAGATCGCAGATCGGGAAACTGTGTTCATGGTTATTTTCTTCCCAGCACCATCGGGCTACATCCAACGGGTCCTGAAAAGAAAGAAGTGCCTCTACTTCCGCCGGAGTAAATACATGCTCAACCTTCAGATAATAGTGGAGTTCCGAAAATCCCTGCAACTCGTAAATGCTGCCGATGTTCTGTGCATCCAGCATATCCGCATGAACCTTCAAACACTCGTCCAGCCGTTCCATAAGCAGCCGCTTTGCATCTTGTTCTATCAAAATCACCCCTTTCGCTCCGGCATAGTCAGCGTACAGTTCACTTCATTGCCCCATACATCCCAGCCGGGAGTCTTTTGTCTTGCAAACAGTTCCACTCTGGGCTGATCGCCCATGAGTTTTACGATCTTATCCCGCACCTCGTCCGGTTTCTTGCTGTGCTGCTCAATATGGGAGATCACAAACTGATGGATTCCCGCACACTGGCGTTTCGGACGGCCTCTGGTTGCCAGCAGGCAGACCTCCGCGTTTGAGCGGGTCCAAAAGCCCATGCCATAAAACCAGCTATCCGCTTTCCGGTTCTGTTTGAGCCATAGAAAAGCCAGCGTTTTATATTTGAACCCCCAGGCGTCGATCACCCGGAAGGCTTCATTAAGCTGCGGAAAGGTTGCCCACAGAAAGAGGGCGCTGTCTTTTGCGGCAAGTTCCGATACCGGCAGGGCACAGATTTCTTCAATGCTCATTGTGGGGTAATGGTTTTCCGCAACGCCGCTTCCATGTTTCCTGTCATAATGCCAGGGCGGATCGGCATAGATAATGCCGTACTGTTTCGTTTCCGGCATTAGCGAGCCTGCTCATTCTTAGATGGGGCAGGTTTAGTCGGCTGTTCTTTGACCTTACCGGCATTTTCCTTCAATGTACCGGTCAGGGAAGGTTTTTCCGCAGCTCCCTTTGTCGCTTCAAGAGTCGCCTGCAAATTTTCAATAGCCTGGCCGTACCCATCAATGAGAGCATCGTTGAGCTGCTTGCGGAACTCTGCCGTAACCGGCCAGCAGACATCTTTCCAGTTGCCGCCCTTATCCTGGGTTGCGGGCATATTGACATACAGCCCCTTTTCACTGGAACAGATACGGAAACCGTCAATCTTAAAGCATCCGCCAATCGTAACATTGGCAAACGCCAGCAGGTTTCCCATTGGAGCAATCGGACGCACGCGGACATCCAGCTTCATGCCGTTTGCCATTTCCGGCGTCTGTGTTTCCGGCGCCATTTTTTCTGTATTGGTTTTACTCATATATAAAATCCTCCTTTTTAGAATTGGTTTTGTTCATGCTATCTTGCATTAAATATGGATTTGGATAACGAACCTGTCTTAAACAGGGCAAAAGCCAGCAGTACCGTATAACCCGCCGTTCCCCAGATCGCGCCGTGCACGTCGCCGGACGATGGGATAGACTGGACCAGCACTGCATAAATGGCAACACAGATCAGGATCAAAAAACCCTGAAAACCCAGGGCAAAAAGGGAACGCAGATACCCGGTTCCCATTTGTCCCCATTCCCGGTTTGCCATTGTGGAAAACGGGATCGGTGCAAGGCTCACGGTTAAATAAATCTCGATCATACGGCCATATACAATGACAAAGATCACGATGGACAGTACCCACATACACAGATTGATGATGTTGGTTTCCAGCCACAATCCAATCAGTTCCCACATTCCCATTGCTTCAAGCTGGGTTTCCAGGTCAGACAATGCCGCCTGCACATCCAGGTTCCCGTTTATGACACCGGCACTTTGCGACACCACATTTTGGGCCACATCAAAGACCGCCATCACAATCGTAAAACAGTTGGTGAGCAGGTAAGTGGCAACAAAAGTCTTGAAAATCCACTTGAAGATGTTGAATGTATCGAATTCGTGCATGTTGTTCTTTTCGAGAATCATCTGGATCAGTTCATACACCAGAACAAAGGTAAGGATCATGCCCGCAATGGGAATGACGACGGTTTCCGAAAGATTCTGGATCATGGAAAACACGCCGCCATTCCAGCCCTGCGGGGTCTGTCCTACCTGATTTGCCACATCCGCAACCTGGTTGTTGACGGAGTTGAAAATACTGGTGTACTGTCCGGTGATCGCATCGATCAGGCCCTCTTTAATCCAGTCTGTTATCCATTCAAACAGACTGCCCATAAGTCAGCCCTTAACCGAACAGGCCGGAAAGCAGCGGGATCAGCGTTGCACCAACCAGAGCGATACCTCCGCCTGCCATAAGCTGCTTGATCCCCTGGGATTTTGCACCTGGGTTATCATTTCCGTAACCTTCGAGAAGGTTTACAACACCCCATGCGCCCAGACCTGCGCCCAGGGCGATCACAAGGATCTTCAAAGTATCAATCGCGCTTGCAAAAAATGCCATAATGTTCCTCCTTTAATTTCAGAAATTTTAATTTGTGATATGGCCGTATCAGGCCGGAAACAAAAAAAGCCGCCGCACTGTTTTTAGAAAAAATCTGTTTCAAACAGCACGGCGGCATGGGGCAGGAAAAATCCTGCGGTTATTTACTTTTCAGGGAGAATCACGAATCCTCAAAAAATCCTCCTTTCATCGTGACAAAAACAAAGCCTGCCAGGGCGTCATGCTTTGACAGGCAGGAACAACTTTATAAAGTCTGGGAAGCCAGATCTTCGGCTGTGACTTCATAATTGCGGTATCGTTCACCGGGACGCATCGGCATCCGGGTAGAAAGAAACTTTTCGATATTAAAAGCGTTCTTCTCATTAAAATCGGAAAGCAGTTTGTAATTTGGGTGTTTGGTTATATCGTATTTCCGGGAGAGGAACGGCCGCACACCCCTGATCTGCAACAGACATTTACCCCCGTCCATGACTGCCAGTTCATCCACCGACATCAGATCCTTTCCCAGCTTTTGAAAATTTTGTCCGTGGGATTCCTGATTGCCCTTTGTGACACTGGTGTTATACAGGTCGATGGTCTCTTTCCCCAATAGGGAGTTCCAGCTTTTTAAGGTGGTTTCTTCTTTGCCTCCTAAGAAAAGGGAGGCGTCACAGTTACCGATGATGGTGTCCATGTTGTCTTTATACAGGGCTTTGAGCTGGCTTTGCGCCTGCAGCACCAGGCAGGCAGAGATCTCACGGCTTCGGATGGTCGCCATAAGACGCTCCAGGTTCGGGATCTGCCCGATATTTGCCGCCTCGTCGATCAGGCAGCGCACATGGATGGGAAGCCTTCCACCATATACATCATCCGCCCGCTCACACAAGCGGTTAAACAAAATGGAATAGATCAGACTGATCAAAAATGCAAAGGTCCCGTCCGTATCACTCATAATAAGGAAAAGAGCAGTCCGTTCATCTCCCAGCATATCCAGATCCAGTTCGTCATACATGGTAATTTCCCTGACTTCTTTAATGTCAAAAGGAGCCAGTCTGGAAGCACAGGAAATAAGGATCGACTTGGCTGTTTTTCCGGCAGCGAGCTTATATTTCTTATATTGACGCAGGGCAAAATGATCCGGGTCTTTCTGTTCCAGCGCGTCAAAGAGAAGGTCAACGGCATTTTTGAACGACTCATCATCCTCACGGACTTCCATTGCGTTCAGCATTTCTACCAGTGTGGCAAAATTCTGTTCGTTTGCCGGAGCCTCATAATAGATATATCCGATCAGTGCCGTATAGAGCAGGGTTTCTGCCTATAGTGATAGGTAAGGTTTTGATATTATCTCCACCTTTTCCCCCACTTCACACCGGACATGCGACTTTCACCGCATCCGGCGCTCCATCGATTGTCTTCACGAGACATTTAATCAGTCACCAAATTTAAGTTTTATATTATTGCTGACAGGTTCGCCTGCTCTCGCAGACTATTGATTTTCACGAGCATCTTTTTTGTGATATTGAGTGTTTTTATCAGGTCTTTTATTACTGCTTGGGGCAGTTCTTGTAACAGAATCAGATATTTTTTGTGAATCAGAACCATGTTTTTATATCTTTCAAATCCACCAAGTGCTCTTGGTACTTTGAGCCATACAGCTACATGTTCCGCATCTGCGAATTCTTCTCCACTGATTGCACATTTTCCCTTTTGAGCAGAAAATAAAGATATTTTACTGTCATGGTATTCTGTGCTATGACCAACGGATATTTTTTCTCTCAGTCCTTTCAGAACATACTGATTAAGGTTAAGTTCTGTATGAATCGGAGCACGACCTTCTTTTGTATAACTACAAACGATTGATCGCTTCGCCATCGGTATTTTATTTTTGATGAATGCAATCGGATAGATCATCTGGTCAATTCCTGAAACATATCGAATCATTTTTGACTGTCCGAATCTTTCCTTTTCTGCTTGGGTGATAGTTCCACCCTCATGTTTTAGCATACTTCCTGTTTCTGTATTTAACCTGTTCGTCAAAACTGTCATTACTCGCCTATGGAATTCTCTGCAATCAATACTGATACAGGTGGCAAGCTGATAGTAATTCTGTATGCCTAACACCATAGAGTTATATAGCTGAATTTCTGATAAACAACTTTTTTTCTCTCGGGGTTTTGCGATGTTTTTCGCTTGTTCCACTAGCTTTGCTCTTTCAATTTCAACCTTTTTGTCACAGATTGCCGACTGCACCACATATTTATGATGCTTCAACCTTACCCTTATTTTGAATCCAAGAAACTCTGACCACCGTTTTCTGGTGTTCACAATCCTTGTTTTCTCAGGGGACACCTCTAATTTCAACCTCTCTTCAATCCACGCCGTAACCGCTTCTTTTGTCCTGACTGCGTCCTCTTTCGTTCTACAGAAAATCCTAAAATCATCCGCATACCGAATGATATGCATTTCTTTCATTTCTGTGTTTTTCATAATCCTATAACCATGGCTTTTATCAAAAACTTTAGTTTTTCCGATTATTCTTTCTCGCCCTCTGCTTATAGCAATCGGATTTTCCTCCCATTGACTAGCTATCCACCAATCCAATTCATTTAGAACGATGTTTGCCAGTAGTGGTGAGATAATTCCTCCCTGTGGTGTACCCTTGTTGGGCAGTACCGTTGTATTATCGGGCATTTTAATTGGAGCTGTTAGTATTCGCTTGATAATAAAAATCAGCGTTTTATCATGGATACCCAGCGACCATATCTGTCTGATTAACTTGCTATGATTTACGTTATCGAAAAATCCTTTAATATCAAACTCAATAACATAATGAAGATTCATCATTTGAAGCATGGTGTAGGTTCTGTTAATGGCATGTTCAACGGATCTATTCGGACGAAATCCATAACTATTATTGCAGAACTTTGCTTCGCAGATTGGTTCCATGATCTGCTTGATACATTGCTGTATCAACCTATCCCATATGCATGGGATTCCCAGCGGACGTGTTTTTCCGTTTGGTTTCGGGATATCTTTCCGTCTTACAGGCTTTGGTCTGTAGCCGTGTTTGCTTCCGGTAACAATAAATCTCACTCTTTTTACCACATCATCAGGAGTTTGACTCCCAATATCTGTGATGTTCTTTTTGTCTGTTCCTGCCGTGTAGCTGCCTTTGTTCGCTTTGATGTTTCGGTACGCAAGTAAAATGTTATCCCTGCTCAGCATCAAATCCATAAGATTCTCAAATACTTCACCGTTCTGACTTTTTTGATATAGTTCATCAAAAGTACCTTGCATTCCGTAGTACTCCGCATGACGCAAGTCATCTACACATAATGTTTTACTTTTCTTTGGCATAAGGCATCACCTCCTCTCGAAAGTGACCCTTTTGGTCTTACTCGTAATCCTTATCATTAGACTGAATAATGCCTGTTTATTTCAACCGACTTGTGACCATTCCTCCGAGTTCCTCTTTTTCGCAGAACTCATCATAAGTTCGATCACGGCTTTTCAGCACCAGTTCACCTGCTTATTTTCTTCGTCAGGCTATCCCCTAATGGAATCTGGTGCCTTTCCACGTTCCGATAATCCTATCTGTACATATATCCTTAGATCTCTGCTATAGTCCTGTCAGCTTGGATGTGCCTGTAACACAACATGGTCGTTCGTAGGGCGAATTTCTACTGAACCACACTGACTGCGCTTTAACGCACCCATACATTTCTATATGGTCTTCTTTTAGAACCGTACATTCGCAGTTTTCGTCAGTTTACTCGCCAAAGTAAACATTCTAATCATAGATATTTTATAGATCCTAGACCTATAGGTAGCGCACCCCACCTCTGGGGCGTTTTCGAGAATCTTTTGGCAGATTCCTACGACTACTCTCGGTCGTTGTCACGGAGCTTCTCACCCCAACCATTACAGCTGACGCAAGTCCGTCAAGGATAGACGTTTCAGGGCGTTACCCCATCATTCCACCTATCGGATTACCAGTTCACAGACTGGTTATTATTTAATAAACCAACACTGTGCGCAGACTTTTTACCGCCTGCGAACGTGTCGCACTGACCCAGAAATCGTCTCCGGCTTTTCCTTCGCCTTTGGTATTGGCGATTAGGGTAGTGACGATCTTCAGAATATCTTTCTCGGAATGAATGTAGGCGAACGGGTTAAAGTGCATACTTTTCTGGAAATTGATCGTATTGAATACCCGTATTTTATAGGACTCATAGATGATCTTTCCTTTTTCATTACGCACAGGCTTTCCGTCCTTGTCCAGCTTTGGTGTGCCTCGCTGCAACATCTTTCCGCATTCCACAAGGACTGTACCTTTCGGATCGGTGACGACGTAGGAACTGTGCATTTGCATCAGATTGGGCTTGATGAAAAAGCGCGTTTTTCCCGAACCTGATCCTCCGACTACCAGTACATTTTTATTTCTTGCATTGGCCGGATTTTTGGGCCTTCCGTTTAACATCAGTCCTTCACTTTGGGTAAGAATGATATTGTTTTCCGGATTTGGGTCCATAAACGGGGCAATATCGGCTTTATTTCCCCATCTTGCAGAACCATATTCCACATTTTTGCGGTATTTCTTAGCGTCTTTCCCTCTAAGATAGACTGCCAGCCGCATAATGGCTGCACCGCATAAACCAATCAGCCAGTCCATTGCCGCTCCCGGCCACATACTCTGAAACGCAAGGGCAAAGCCTTCGGACAGTCCTAACAGCTTTTGGGAAGCGTCTGCTCCGGGAGCCAGACGCACCGCCTCGCCCAGCTTGGCAAATACCAGAAGGAACAGAATATAAGGCAGATGGAGAATGACCTGTTTTTTCAGTGTTTCTGCATCAATCTTCATCGTTCCGGTCCTCCGTGTTCTTTGTTCTTTACACGGTCACGGCCAAGCGACTGCGCCAGTTCTTTGAACTTATGAAGCTGTGTAAGCAGCGACGGTCTGGTGCTGCGTGTAAGGTCTTTCTTCGTATATTCCTTAAAAGCTGCCGTCAGTGCATCCGCCTGGTTTGCCTTGAAATATACCGTCCATTTTGGGGGATCGGTCCCAAGTTCCTTTTCTATATGGTAGCGTACCTGATGTTTCCTGGCATACCGTTCAAAAGAGCGGATTCGCCCTGAAACTTCAATGGTATTGGCTCCGGGGTCTTTATAAGTCAGCCGCTTCATGCTGTTGCGCCCGACTTTTGGCATTGTGCGTTCCTGTTCCATCTTTTGGAGTACCGCAGCAATAGCCGCACGCAGTACCCGCCCTGACAGTTTTGCTGCCTGTATAGAAACAGAAACCGTTCGTTGTTCGAGATCTTCCTGCAAGAGCATCCTCCTTTCTGATAAAATCGGTATTTATAATATGGAAATAACTTTTTACCGGCTTTCCCCAAGAACCTGCTGTCGAGAAGCGTGTTCAAAGGCTTTTGCTGCCTGATCGACCTGAATTTTAGCATGTTTCAAAAGCGTCTTGATGATCGTAGCCGGGCGTTCCTGTTCCTCCAGATGATCGACCATCCCTTTGCACTCATCCGGGAGGTATTCCGCCATATCTTTCAACACATCGGAAAAGTTACCCATAAAGCCCCAGCAGCTATCCGACAGCTCCCCGTTTTTATAAAGCTCAAACCCATAACATTCGCCATGCAGATAGGAATCGTAAGCGGCGACTTCACTGCGCATCAGTGCGTCCGCTTTCTGCCGGATGGCGCCGGTCATCTTGTCAGCGTCAAATTCCTTTAGGGCATCTTCTTTGGAAACATAGATCCAGCCGACCTGTCCGCTGTCCCATTCTGCATGAGGGGCCCTGCCTGAGAAACTTTCTGTACTCATGGCAAGACCTGAGTGGTCGTAGAGATAGAGGGGGAGCATCAGATACTTTTCCGAAATTACTTTCTGCATTGCTTCATCGATCGCCCGTTCCTCTGTCTTTGGTCCATGCCGGAAACGGCTGCTTACAATGTTTACCATCCGTTCATAGCGTTTCATGCCGGCTTCATCATGTCCTACGGTATCTAAATACATTTCCCGCAGGAAGTCGTCTTTGTCCATATAGTTGTGATGGTCGCCCAGCGCATAGCGGGGATGGAAGCATACCATCGTCCCAAAATGTTCATCTACCTCACGGGGAGAGATCAGAATATCGTCCGGCTGCACCATAAGGGCATAAGGTTCATTTACTGCCATTAACATAATTGGCTCCTTTCTTTCTACAAATCCGGGCCGGAATGGTGCATCATCGGTTTTTCCCGGTGTTCATTGGTTGCAGGCTGCTTGACTGCAATGATCTCGCCGGCAATCCTTGCAAATTTTTCAGGGTACTTGAACTGCTCCCCGTATTTCTCCATCAAGTCCGGGGAAAGGTCTGTAAAATCTTCCTCGCCAAGACCAACGATCAGAAAATTCCCGGACACAATATCATAAACGTGGCCGTCATCATCAAAGAGAGCCCGGTTCAGAGGCAGTCCCATCAGCTTGCCTTCATCATTGCAGATCAGAGCCACCGGGTCCTCATACGGATAGACCGCCTGAATGTCTCCACCCACTGCCGCCTGCAAAGATTTCAGACCGCTTTCAATCTCCGCAGCATAAGGGGACTTGCCCGGCTCTACCATTAACACTTTCATAACTGTATATCCTCCTTCTTTTTCATTGCCATACCGGGAGCGGCTGGCGTTTTTTCCTGGGTTTTTGCCACAGAGAGCTTCCCCAGGACGGAAGGCTTCTCCTGGTTTTGGGGCGTAAAAATACCGCCCTCCGAAACCTCGGCGGCGGCATGTTCCGTTTTGGTCTGTTCCAGTCCTTCAACCGTATAACCAGGTAAGAGAGTGCCATGAACCATAAAATGACGCTCATATTCTTTCGGAATTGGCGGGGAAATTTCCGTGAATAAATGGGAATAGGCTTTCTTCCGCCCGTCCAGGTATTTTATGGCTGCATTCTTATCTGTATATCGTTTCTGGTTTTGTCCGGCAATCTTTTCTCCATATCCCTGCTTCGGGGAATGAATACGGACTTCCCATGTCACATACCAGGCAACCGGAATACTCTGTTTTGTTTCCCTGTCATATTTCGTATCTTCCCAAATACTGCAGGTCATCTGATAGACCCGGTTGCTGATTTTCTGATCCGCCCTCCAGTTATCGGTGTCTTTCCACTGATTGCCGGTATGTTCAATCTCAGGTGTACGAAGATATTCCAAAGCCCGGTTGATCGTCTGTGTTGCCGCTGCCTGCTGTTCCCACTGTTTTGCGGCAGCCACCACGATTTCATAGGCTTTCTGCTCCCCGTCGATACTTCCCTGGCGCATGGCTTCCAGGCTATCGGTTCCCATTGTGATCAGTGTAGAAATATCCACATTTTCACAAACTACGCTGTGCTCAATTTTAAGCTCCGATCCCGGCGTCAAGTGGTCGCCATACCGGTAGGCACGATAATCTTTATTTTCTTCCAAAATGCTGTTCACCTCCTGCTATATTTCCGGCTCGTGGTTTTTTCTGGAAAACGTCTGTGCCGGTGATTTTTTATCTGCCGGCCTGTTTGCCGCAAGCTGATCCATCACGGAAGGACGGCCGACGCCGAACATGGATAGCTGCCCGTCCGCCGCCTCACGAAGTTCAGAAACAGAGAGGGGAAGCGTTACATCGGCATGGGTCAATAGCTGTTCCCGTTTCAAATCCTGAATGATCTCGTCAAAAACAGCGTTGATTGCACGGCGTTCTTCCCCCACAGGGAAGGCTTTCAATACCTCCATTTCTCCGTCTTTACCGGAAACCAGGGTAAGGGCACAGTCGGCATGGCCTGCCAGATAATCCGATGTGTAGGGCAGTTTGTCCTTGATATAACAGGCAAAGGCTCTGGCTGTCATTTCCACATTGCTGTCCCAATAACCGCCGTCTTTTTCACATTCTTTTCCCATGCGTACCGAATTACGGTAAAAATCAGTTTCCGTCCGTCCAATCTGCGGAGCTTCCTGCGCCTGCATCCCGGAAAGCATACGCTCAAAAATTTCCAGCCGTTCCCGTTCACTTTTGGGAATTACCCGGCCGGTAACATTCTTCTTAAATGCGCTGATCTGTTCCACAGAGCCGGGTTCGCCGGACAAAAATGCTTCCCGCAAGACTGCGTAGGTTTCCATCTGTTCCTCATTGCCATACCGTTTCAGGGAGGCAAGAACCGAGGAATCCAGCCAGCTTGCCGCATTTTTCCGGGTGCGTTCTGTTTGTGCTTCCGTGCGCTTTGCTGCCTGTTCCGGTGTTTCCGGTTTATACTTCATGGTGTCAATGAGTTTTTGGAACGGCGCATAGAGGTGGGGCTGTTCTGACAGCATCCCTTTTGCTCCCATCTTTGTACCAAGATAATCGTCAAGTCCATGCCACCATTCATGTGCCAGGGAACCGGCCCCGTGCATTTTTGTAAGATTGATGACTGTACGCAAAGGTTCATAATGAGCTGCAGCATTGCCACTGCCTCTTGCACCAAAAGCGATAGCAAGTGTTCCCTGATAAGCAATATCTTTATCGCTGATCTTAAGGGCTGACGCCAGATCCTTTAGTGCTTCAAATCCCATGTTAAGGGAGGTCTGCCGGTCGTTCTGGTTCATCCAGTTTCCAAACTCACCGCCGCGGAACCCAAAGGTATCAAGATAATGCTGTCCGGTGATCTCCACGCCATTCCGATAATCCGGTCCGGTACGTTTGACATGGGCAAGCTGTGGAGGGACAAAACGGATCTTTCCGTTTTTGTTCCTGCCTTTGGCAAGTTCCTGCACCCATTTCAGGGCAGCTTCTTTGGTCTCAAAATTGGTCCGCAGGATCGAATAGCCTTTTGTCACATAGTAGGTACCGGGTTTCCAGTCCCCATTTTTAGAATAGGTCTGTTTCCCGTCGTTGAAGTGGATCGCATAACCTTTCGGTATTTTCTGCTCTTTGGAAACACAAAACTGTTCCTTTTTTGCTTTCTGAGCAAAGTTGCGCTCAAAATATTCAGCCGAGCGGATCAGCATGGTATTGGACAATTTGTTTGTGATCACGGGATTGTCCTGTCCCTTTTTCGTTGCCCGGTAATGGATTCCGCTTCCCCAGCCCTGTACCTTTTCTAAGTATCCATTGTCAGCGAAAAAGCGGTCATAGGCTCTTATGGCATCCTCCACAGTACGGACATCTGAAAGCACTGTCTGCAATTCCCGGACTGTTTTTATATATTCCTTTTGTCTCGCGGTCCGTTTTTCCGGGGTGTCATCCGTGCGGTAATACTGAGGGGAAGCGTTTAAGCCGTCCCTCGCTTTTTTGATAAAATAGACCACGCCAAGAGGAATCCCTTCCTCCAGCATGGCTGCATAGTCCGGCTTTTTCCAGACATTATCCTTTTTCACAAATTTTTCGGCTTCGCGCTCATTCATGGCTTCCAGATCATCCGCATACAGCCCGCGGTCTTTCCACAGGTCTTTTTTCGCACCGCCGATCTTTTCGCCGAAATCTTCATGCACTCCTGCCAATCTTCATCACCTCCAGTCTGTGTAGAATTCTTATCGCTCCGGGGCAGGGCGGCGTTCTTCGTTTTTGAGAAGTTGTGGGAGGTTTCCTGTGAGCCGGTCAGTTTCCCTGCGGATCAGTTTGTCCAGAGCGCCTAAATCCTCCGGTGCAATGGCAAACTCCCGGTAATTTTCATACCACAGGCCCGTAGAGACTGCCGCAATGGGCGCAATTTTCTCCGAACCGGATGGAAGAAGGCGATACACAGGGGCTTCGTCATAAAGAAGCATCTGTTTTGCCGTTCCCTGTGGTATGCGGTACTTATCCATATCCGGGTTCTGGGCTGCCTCCATATATTGCATATTCAGGCGTTCTTCTAAATCCTGGGGCATATAACGAAATGCCTGATCCATCCACTGTCTGAACATCGTGGAATAGTGGTACTGCCATTCCGTAACTTGATTCGGGGCATAAGAAAACCCCCAACTTTTCAGAGCATCTTTTTCGTAAAGCTCCATTTCAGTCCATTCTTTCAGGCTGACCGTAGCCGCTGAACCATCTTTGCGTTCGATATTGACGCCGCAAGGA
The DNA here is from genome assembly GCF_027690675.1 of Bariatricus sp. TF06-38A. Classification (NCBI taxonomy): domain Bacteria; kingdom Bacillati; phylum Bacillota; class Clostridia; order Lachnospirales; family Lachnospiraceae; genus Bariatricus; species Bariatricus sp. TF06-38A. Next base: position 68,291 of record NZ_JAQFCE010000010.1, on the reverse strand, counting down.
TAGAGGATATTTCTTTTTATATCCTGCCGCAGCGTGTCTAAATCCATCATCAGGACATCTCCGTACAAGTGACCGCCCTCTCTGCGATCCGTATGAAACAGGAAAGCCCTCGCTCCGATAAACTCCGTTGTTGAGATCATTTGATAAAGATCCGCCGTAGAACAATAAGCAAACAAAGCGTCGGAAAGCCATATGTGATTTTTTCCCATGATGGCAATGGAATCAGCCCCGGTATTTGTCGCCAGAGAACGCATATTAAATTCGCATTCCCTAAGAAAATCTCCGGCAAAAATATGGAGCTCATACGCAAAGACGGATAAGTCTGTATCACGGATCAAATGAATCTGCGGTAGTGGTTCCTGATTCAATCAAATTCCTCCTTTCATGTGAAGCAGCTCTTTGACCTGCTCATTTTCCGCAAACGGCTGGCTATCTGTCTCCGCCATTTAATCAATCCCTCCCATCTGCCGGTAGCTGCCCGCCGGCAATCTTGCCGACAATCTCCGGACCGGTTTCATAAATCTGCATGAGGCGTTTTGCTGTGCCGCAGGGCTGTGCAGCTCCGCTGGTCCAAAGACGCACTGTGGATGGGGCAACATTCATCAAAAGAGCAAAGCCCTTTTCGTTCATGTCCAGCTTTTTCATCAGCGATTTAACCATATCGGGGCCGTAGTCTGGACACCGGGAAGCCTCGGCAATCATCTGCAAAGCGGTATTTTCAATTTTTTTCATTTTCAAATCCTCCTGTTATTTGTTTTCCAGCCTTATGCCGGAGCAAAGCTGATCTGGTTGTGTTTCATCCTTTTGGCAAAATCCGGCAGCGAATAATTTACCCCGTCAATTTCTGCATGGGTGTCATCCAGACGATGACAAACAGCAAAGTGCCTGTCCCCGTTTCCATAGAACAGGCAGAGTAAACCATTGTCGGGAATGGAAAACAGCGCTTTTCCGGCGCTGTCTGTAAAGCAGATATGTTGAGATCCATTCATGTTGAAATCCTCCCTAAATTGAAACAGCCGCCTCTTTTGGGCGGCGTTGGTGCTGGCTGGTTTGCAGTTGTTCCCGAACCAGCAGCAATTTCTCATTGTAATCTTTTCCCATCCGGGGAGGGTTGACACTTACCCGGATATGACGGAAACGTTTATCCTCGTGAAGCATGGTCTTGATTTTCCGGGCATTGACAAATCCGGCAAGGTCGTGGTCCATATAAAGGGTAACACGCCGTATCTCCGGGTGGCGTTCCAGGAAAGAAGTCAGCGCCACATGGGAAGTACCGCCCAAAGACAAGCGATAACCATTCCATTTCCATCCCTCCAGCTCTTGAAGTGTCGCATGGGAAAGCGCATCAATAGGAGCTTCAAAGACTGCCACATGCCGGCTGCCCGGACTTTGCGGGGGATAACAAAAGTTATATCCTTTGTCGCTGCCATAGACATCCTTTTTGAGATTGCCGCTGATACTGCGCATACAAGCAAACTTCGCTTTCCCGGAATCATCTTTCCCAACAAACACACAAACCGGTTCTCCATGATACCGGGCTTCGTAAAAAATCCCGGCTTGTAAACACTGGCGAATGACTTCTGAGCTGATCCCCCGTTTCTGCAAATAGGAGACCGCAGCGGTCGCGCAACGTCTGGCCCAGGGGAGAGCGAATGTTTTCTTTTCCGGCTCTTTTGATACCTGTATTTCTGCCGTACTTCGGTAAGCCGGTTCCTGTGGGATTTCGCCACCTACCAGAGCATGAACCGCATCCACAAGACCATATCCCCGAATCTGGATCAGGTAGTCCAGCGCATTGATACTCCGTCCGCGGCTGTTCCAGTACCAGTACCTTTTCCCGGTCACATATACTAGACTGTCATGCTCCTTATGCCGGAAATTAGGTCCATCCTGTTTCAGCACGCCGGGTTCATGGAATTGCAGGTAAGTAAACAAGTCAGCTTCCCGCGCTGCCTGAATCTGTTCTTTGGTTACGCCGGGCATAGTACCGGCACAGTGTTTCTTTTCATTGTGCTTTGCCTCCTTCCTGTGATGAAATGAAAAAAGACACCCAAAGGTGCCTAACAGCCGTACAGGTCGTGATTGACCTCGGCACGGTAATAGCTGTCCATTGTAGCCGGGGCATTATACAGCGCCGCCAGCAGATACGCTTTGATGTTTCCGACCTTCGTTGTGTTCTTGTCGATACAGTCAAAGACATACTCTAAGTGGCCGGAATTGATCTTCAGGAACCGGCTCTTGACGATCTCCCTCGGAAAATCATCTCCGGCAATGCGAATGTAAGGGCGTTTCGACAAAATCACTTCAAGCATAAGTTCAAGGGCTTCATCCAAACGTTCCCTGCCATACCGTAAGACCAGTAAGTCATATTCAATATTTTCTTTGATGATTTCACGATAGGCTTCTATCAGCTCTATCCGATCCATCCCATCCGTGCGGTTTGCCGCTTCCGGCTCTGCCGGATAGATTGATGGATACGTTATTGATTTATCTTTTTTTGATTTTTTTGTTTTTAATGGATTAGTATTTAATTGTGCCGGATTTTCCTGTTCAGGTTCCGCCTGTTTAGGTTTTGCCTGTTCTGGTTTTACCTGTCTTGGATTTTCCCGTTTAGGTGAAAGCCCTGTGTTTTCGGTACTTACAGGCTGCTCATGGATCGTATATTCAATGTCTCCCAACTGCCCGTTATCATAGCGGAGGCGCTGTCTGGTGAGATAACCATGCCGCTCCAGTTCCTTCAGGGCAGTAGTGATAGAATCCACACCATCCTTGCAGATATGGGCGAGTCCCTTTGTGGTATAATCCCAATCTTCCGGCAGCGACAACATAAGTGATAAAAGCCCCTTTGCCTTTAAGGACAACTCCGTATTGCGCAGATGGTGATTGCCCATTATCGTAAAGTCCTTTGTTTTCTCTACACGGAATACTGCCATTGTACCGCCTCCTTTCTTCGACTATTCCGTTACAAGGCATGATCCCTGCGGTCATAATGGAGATGACCGTCAGAGACCTTCGCATGGTTTTTCAGTTTCACTTCGCCCCGTTCCTGGCTCTCTAAAAATTTCTGATAGCCGGCATCTGTAAGGAACAAGCGCATCTTATCGCCTTTGTCGCCAACAGGGGAATCGTAAGACAATACATCAAAGACGATCATGTGCTTTACTTCTGGATCAAAGCGTTCAAGTGCCATGATGTCATGCCCCTTCAATTTTTCTGCCCCTGATTGTTGTCTGGCCTCGGCGATCTTTTCTCCAATCGTCCGGGCTGGATAGGGCAGACGGTAATTCTTCTGAATATCTTTTACCAAGTCCATGCACTCTGCATTTGACAGAACACGAAGTTTTGCCATAAGACCTTCTGCCGCCTCCCGCTGTTCGGAATTATTTGAATACCGCACGGTCATATAAAGTTCATTCAGGATCTTTGTCTGATAATCGCCCTCCACTTGAAAGAGCAGCTTTTTTTCCATTTCGTTTAATTCCATGTGGATCTCCTTTCTCTCGAAAATGAGTATGAAAAAAGGGCGTCCACCTATAAAAGTGAAACGCCCACGGCAACCAGCGGTCAGACATAAAGCCGGACCGCTGGCACTATTAAATTTTGTCGTTAATAAAACAGCCTCCTTTTTTCTTTATAGTTTTCGTCAATTTTCAACTTGGAAAAGGAATTGAATAAAAGACGACAAACGCTCAAACCCCTTGAAAATAAAGGCTTTTTCTGTTTGTCGTTATTATACCGTAACGGCATACACACGCAACACTGTTGATTGAATCCGGTGCTGATGTTAAGAATGTTCAGACACGATTAGGACACACCAACATAGAAACCACATTGCAGACCTACGTGCATGATACTGAAAAGATGGCTGAACGTTCTGTTGATCTCTTTGAAAAAATCACACAAGCAAAAACGTCATAAATAAAAATATTGGGAGTGAATCCGATAATTGTTCAGCGTGTTCACTCCCTTTTCTTTGTTCAGTGATAATTTTAAAAATTACGGTGGCAAATGGGTGGCAAATAGACTGAACTCCACTTATAAAAGCCTGTAAAACCGCTTATTTACGTGATAATAAACAGACTGTCTCAACATGCACACTCATCGGAAACATATCAGTCGCCTTCACCTTCCTGATCTCATACCCATTCTCCCGCAGATACTTCACATCCCGAGCCAAAGTCGCTGAATCGCAGCTCACATATACGATCCTCTCTGGCTCCATCTGAACCATCGTATCCAGTACGCTTCTCTCACATCCTTTTCTCGGTGGATCGACTACGATCACATCCGCTCTCGCATGCTCTCCCGGATGCTCTTTTGCATAATCCGCATAATACTCCGGCAGCACTTCTTCTGCCTTTCCTACAAAAAACTCCGCGTTTGTAATCTCATTGATCTCAGCATTATGCTTTGCATCTTCAATTGCCTGCGGCACGATTTCCACGCCATAAACTTTCTGTGCTTTCTGCGCAAGGAAAAGGGAAATCGTTCCGATACCACAATACACATCCCAAACCGTCTCTTTTCCAGTAAGCCCGGCGTATTCCAGTGCGGTTCCGTAAAGTACCTCTGTCTGTACCGGATTCACCTGATAGAAAGACAGCGGTGAAATCTGGTATTTGACATTACCGATATAATCGGTGATATACGTCTGTCCCCAGAGCGGACAAACCTTTGATCCCATGATCACATTCGTCTTTTCTTTATTGATATTATAAGTAATACTTGTCATTCCCGGAATCTTTGTCAGCTTTTCCAACAATTTTTCACTGCTGGGAAGCTTATCCCCGTTAATGATCAGACAAACCATGATCTCTTTTGTTGTAAATCCATACCGGACCAGGACATGGCGCACCAGCCCTTTGTGCCGTTCCTCATCATATGCAGAAATCTTCTCTTCCCGCATGTAGTCCAGAATCTGATCCAGGATCACTTTATTCTCCGGTACTCCAAGTACGCAGTCCCTGTTCGGAACCGGGATGATCTGATGGGTTCTTCCGGCATAGAATCCGGCAATCAGATTCCCTTCTTTATCCACTCCGATCGGGAACTGTGCTTTATTCCGGTAACGGAACGGTTCCTCCATTCCTGCGATCGGCTCCATGATCTGATCCAGCAATTCTTCTTCCACACTGCCAAGACGGATCAGGTTATTTCTTACTTTTGTATTTTTAAACTCCAGCTGTTTCCGGTAATCCATCTCCTGAATCTGGCATCCGCCACAGCGTCTTGCCTCCGGACAGCGTGCAGATACACGAAATGCGGATTCTTTTACAATCCGCATTAATCTCGCATATCCGTAGTTCTTTTTTGCTTTCATTACTTTTACTTCAACGGTATCTCCGATGACTGCATCCTTGATAAACAGAGTATATCCATCAACCTTTCCGATTCCTTCACCACCGATTCCGATATCTGTAACTTCTACCGTCACTACGTCATTTTTCTTCATTTTTATACTCATCTTTCTTTCAGAACTTCTCTTAGATACTGGTCTTTCTTAAGTTAGATTCAAACAGACGGTTATAACCTAACCAGTCCTTTGTATCTTTTGCCTTAAAAATCTCTGTCAGTGTCTGCATCTTTGCATCAGCATTATCTGCACAATTAAGTGCCATTGCCTCAGCAAGCGCCGGTTTCTTCGGCGAACCGTATTCGAGTTCTCCGTGATGCGCTACGATACAGTGCTTTAATTCGCTGGCAAGCTTCTTTGGAAAATCCGGGATCTCACGAATTGCATCATCCAGCATTTCCACACCGATCACAATATGACCGAGCAGCTGCCCATCATCGGTATAATCATTATCCGGGAACAGGGAAAGTTCCTGTGTCTTTCCGATATCATGACACATTGCCGCTGTATACAGAAGATCCTTATTCAGGATCGGATATGCCCCTGCCATATATTCACAGAATTTCACTACGCTTAATGTGTGCTCCAGAAGTCCTCCGGCAAATCCATGATGTACACTCTTTGCTGCAGAATGTGCCTTGAAGCTCTTGATAAACTGTTCATCATTTACAAAATAATACCGGATCACCTGCTGCAGATACGGGTTCTTCACCTGCTTTCCATAACGCATCAGTTCTTCATACATTCCATCCACACTTTTCTCGCTGGTCGGCATATAATCCGCCGGATCGTATTCTCCCTCGTCTGCTACACGGAGCTGCTTGATGTTCATCTGAAGATTGCCGTTATAGCTGATGATCTCCCCGTAAACTTCAATAAAATCTTTTTCGCTGTAATCTGCAATTCCATTTGAATTCGGATCCCAGATCTTTCCATCTAAAGTTCCTGTCTTGTCCTGAAGGATCAGGTTGTCATATGGTTTTCCGTTCCTTGTCTCCGCACTTCTTTTCCCTTTGCAAAGATACGTATTTCTGATTGTCTCGCCTTCGTGTAATGTCTCAATATATCTCATGTCATTCCTCTTCCTGCTTTATATTTTAAATTTATGGTTGCTTTTTATCTGCAAATCTATTCTTTACTTCCAACTGTCACATCAAATGTTACATCGACATAACCATCTGCGCCACGCCTCTGCCCTTTGATCCTGATCTGTGTACCGGTTCCGGCTTCTGCGATCTGTTTATGAAGTCCTGTTATACCGGTGATATCTGTCTTGTTAATCTCTGTGATCACATCACCATTCTGGATTCCAGCCTGCATCGCAGGCGAATCAGCCTCTACTTCCCTGACATAAATGCCTTTCGGGATTCCCTGTTCGCCGGCAAGCTTCTCCGTCACTACAACTCCGTGAACGCCAATATACGGAACTCCCTGTCCATTTGCCAGAAGTTCGATCTCTTCCTTGATATCCGAAATCGCATAGGCACTTACAAGATTTCCGTCTCTCTGCAGTTCTGACTGGTCACAGATTCCAATCACTTCACCCGCCGTGTTAAACAGAATTCCGCTCCCTTTTTCACTTCCTGCAATATCTGTATCAAGCAGCCGGTACTGCCCGTCCGCCACTGTCCGGTAATTTCTGGTGGAACTGATGATCCCATATCCGACACCACCTGCATATCCAAACTGCTCACCAAGAACGATCACGCCGTCCCCACGGTTCACTGCATTAGAATTACCAAGCATCGCCGTCTGGATCTGGTTCCTCGTACTATCCGACAGATCTGATCTCTTGATCGCAATGATCGCAAGTCCAAGATTCCGGTCCTGCTTTTTCAAAGTTGCGTTATATGTAGTATTGTCTGAAAATGTGGCTTTCAGTGCTTCTGCATCTTTTACAATTCTTGCCGGTGCCGCAATCAAAAGATCTGCTCCATTATCCCAGAAAATAACTCCCGATACAGCCTGCTCCCCTGCATTCTCCCAGCCTTCATCCCGGTGCACGGCATAGATCTCAACCACACTTTTTCCTGCTGACAATGCCACCTGGTATAATGCATGGTTCATCTCCTGATAATCTTCGACAGTCAGATCCGGATACTGAATCTCTTCCTCCTGTGCTTCCTGATCCTTGGTATCCGTCTCATTCTCAACCGGAGTTTCCTCCTGATCCAGCGGAATCGTTACCTTCTCTCCGCCCAGATGTGTCATCGCCCATGGGCGAAGGGCATAAAACGCAAGGCCTGCTGCAAGTCCAAAAATCAGTCCTCTTCCTGCAAGCCTGCACAGATTTCCCATGATTCCTTTTTTACTTCGCTGTTCATCTTTTACTGTTTCCTGCAAAAACGAATATTTTTCTTCCTCACTGTCGTGCGGTTCTTCGTTATGCTTATTCTCTCGATTATCAGACATTGTGCTTCTCCTTAGGCCTCCGGAGTGCTTTCAGCCACACCTGGTTTTAGTATACATGATTCCCCGCAAATGTTCAACGAAATTTCACCTTTCCACTTTCATTTAGACGGTAAATAAGTTAGAATAGAACCAGACAAAATATGAGGTATAAATGTATTATGAATCAAAAATCTTTAACAAAATTGGAATTTCCAAAAATTATAGAGATACTGACCGATCACGCTTCTTCCCCTGGCGGAGCTTCATTCTGCCGACGGATCAAGCCGATGACCGACCTTAACAAAATCATCACTGCACAGGAACAGACTGCCGCAGCATTTACCCGCATTGTAAAGAAGGGAATTCCTTCTTTCAGCGGCTGCTATGCTGTCTCCGACTCTCTTAAGCGCCTGGAGATCGGAAGTGCCTTAAGCGCACCGGAACTCCTCCGGATCGGCAAGCTTCTTCAGACAACCGCCCGGATCAAATCCTACGGCCGTCATGAAAATGCAGACGATCAGGCAGATTGTCTGGACGTATATTTTGAACAGCTTGCGCCGCTTACACCACTTTCTGCCGAAATTGACCGCTGCATTCTTGGTGAAGATGAGATCAGCGATGATGCCAGCAGCAAATTAAAGCAGATCCGCCGCAGTATTAACGGCATGAATGACAAGATCCATTCTACCATGACCGGACTTTTGAACGGTTCCATGCGCACCTATCTCCAGGATGCCATTATTACCATGCGTGGCGACCGTTACTGTCTCCCGGTAAAAGCCGAATACCGCAGCCAGGTAAATGGTCTGATCCATGACCAGTCAGCAACCGGATCCACACTTTTCATTGAGCCGATGGCCGTTGTCAAACTGAACAATGATCTGAAAGAATTATATGCCCAGGAGCAGGAAGAAATCCAGGTGATCCTTGCCCGCCTCAGTGTGGATGCAGCTGAATATATTGAAGAAATCCGTCTGAACTACAAAGCACTTGTAGAACTGGATTTTACTTTTGCAAAAGGTGCACTGGCACTGGATATGAACGCCAGCCGCCCAGTCTTTAACACCGAAGGCCGGATCCGGATCCGTGAGGGAAGACACCCTCTTCTGGACCGTAAAAAAGTTGTTCCGATCAGTCTGACACTTGGAGATACCTTTGATCTTCTCGTCATAACCGGTCCGAACACAGGTGGTAAGACCGTTTCCCTCAAGACTGTGGGGCTTTTTACCCTCATGGGTCAGGCAGGTCTGCACATTCCTGCACTTGACCGTTCAGAACTTGCTGTATTTAACCAGGTTTATGCTGATATTGGTGACGAACAGAGTATTGAACAGTCTTTAAGTACCTTCTCTTCTCACATGACAAATGTGGTTTCTTTCCTAAATCATGTGGATGAGAATTCATTAGTCCTTTTCGATGAACTTGGTGCGGGAACCGATCCGACTGAGGGTGCTGCACTCGCTATCGCCATTCTGTCACATCTGCATAACCGTGGAATCCGCACTATGGCAACGACACACTACAGCGAACTGAAGGTATTTGCTCTTTCTACTCCTGGAGTAGAAAATGCCTGCTGTGAATTTGACGTGGAGACATTGAGCCCGACTTACCATCTTCTGATTGGTATTCCTGGAAAAAGTAATGCTTTCGCGATTTCCGAAAAACTCGGCCTTCCGGATTATATCATCCAGGATGCCAAAACGCATCTGACCGAGGAGGATGAATCTTTTGAAGATCTCCTTACTGATCTGGAACAGAGCCGCAAGACCATCGAGAAAGAACGGGAAGAGGTTGCTTCTTACCGCCGCGAGATGGAGCGTCTCAAGTCCGAACTCAAGAACCAACAGGAAAAGCTGGATACACAGCGCGACCGGATCATTCGTGAGGCAAATGCCAGAGCAACCGACATTGTTCAGGAAGCCAAAGATTTTGCTGATGAGACAATGAAGAACTTCCGCAAATTCGGCAAAGCCAGTATTTCCGCTTCCGAGATGGAAAAAGAAAGAGAACGGATCCGCAAGCAGCTTTCCAAAACTGAAAATAAAAACCGTCTGGAAAAGAAAAAACCTTCCAAAGCTTACAAGGCAAGCGATTTCCATCTGGGCGATTCTGTAAAAGTACTGAGCATGAATCTGACCGGAACGGTAAATTCACTACCGGATGCCAAAGGCAACCTGTTTGTCCAGATGGGTATTCTCCGGTCACAGGTCAATATTTCCGATCTCGAACTGATCGAAGAACCGCTTACGGTTACTGCAAAGCAGATGCGCAGAACCAGCAGTGGCAAGATGAAGATGGGCAAATCCATGCATGTCAGTCCAGAGATCAATCTTCTTGGCAAAACAGTCGATGAAGCAGTTGCCGAACTTGACAAATATCTGGATGATGCCTATATCGCACACTTAAGTCCGGTACGAATTGTACACGGGAAAGGAACCGGCGCACTCAGGAACGGGATCCATCAGTATCTGCGCCGCCAGAAACATATCAAATCCTTCCGGCTGGGAGCTTTCGGGGAGGGCGATGCCGGTGTAACTATCGTAGAATTCAAATAATCATTGGGGGAACTATCATGGTGACTAAACAGAAAATCTTAATTGTAGATGACGACGAGAATATTGCAGAACTGATTTCTCTCTACCTTACAAAGGAATGCTTCGATACGATGATCGTACACGACGGGGAAGAAGCTCTTACCGCATTTGAATCCTATCAGCCAAACCTGATGCTGCTCGACCTGATGCTTCCGGGCATCGATGGCTATCAGGTCTGTCGCGAGATCCGCAGTAAGCACAATACCCCAATCATTATGCTTTCCGCAAAAGGAGAAGTATTTGACAAGGTGCTCGGTCTGGAGCTTGGTGCCGATGATTACGTCTTAAAACCATTCGATTCCAAGGAGCTTGTCGCAAGAGTAAAAGCGGTACTCAGACGCTATCAGCCTGCCAAACCAGAAACTCCTGCCGCCAGCCGCGGAAAGGTTGTTGACTATCCGGGAATCGAGATCAATCTTACCAATTACGCAGTAACCGTTGATGGTAAGAATGTAGATATGCCGCCAAAAGAACTGGAACTTTTGTATTTCCTCGCCTCTTCACCAAACCAGGTATTCACACGCGAGCAGCTCCTTGACCAGATCTGGGGCTATGAGTATGTCGGCGACACCCGTACCGTTGATGTTCATATTAAGCGTCTGCGCGAGAAGATCAAGGATCATCCTTCCTGGGGACTTAGTACCGTCTGGGGAATCGGTTACAAATTTGAGGTGAAGTAATGAAAAGTACTCTTTACCTTAAATTTATCCTCTTATATATTATTCTCGGATTTTTAAGTATTTTTACAGTGGCATCCCTGTCATCCACACTGACAACCCACTATCTGGAAAGCAGCATTTCCGGCAATATGTATCAGTCGGCGAATCTGCTTGCATCCAATTATCTGCCGGACTATTTTTCCAAAACCATTGCTCTGGCAGATGTTTATACACAGCTCAATGGTATGAGCGATTATCTGAATTCAGATATCTGGTTTGTTGATAATGAGGGATCTTTACTTGCATCTGCCAAATCCGGCGATGTATCGTATGCCCCTTCCCGGATTGAAAATTTTGATCCTGCAGAATCTGGCGGCTCCACTTATCTGACCGGTGATTATCACGGGTACTTCAACTCAGAAATGATCACCGTGATTGCTCCGGTCACAGAGAATTTTTCAACCCACGGATATCTGCTTGTACATAAGCCTTACTCGCAGATCACAGACGCACATTCTGTTCTGATGCGTAACACGTATATCGTGATTCTGATCATTTATGTGCTCTCATTCATTATTTTGCTGGGTGTACATTTTCTGATCTACCGCCCGCTCGTCAAGATTACGAATGCAGCAAAGCAGTATGCTTCCGGCAATCTGGATGTTGTCATCCCGGTTAATACGCAGGATGAGATAGGATATCTTTCCGCATCCCTCAACTACATGTCTTCCCAACTGAAAGATATGGAGGATTACCAGAAGAAATTTGTGGCAAATGTATCCCATGATTTCCGTTCTCCTCTGACCTCCATCAAAGGCTATGTTGAAGCCATGGCGGATGGCACGATCCCACCTGAAATGCAGGGCAAATACTTAAATATCATCTTATTTGAAACAGAACGTCTTACTGACCTTACACGCGATCTGCTGACATTGAATGAATTTGATACGAAGGATCTTCTTCTTGATAAAACAGATTTTGATATTCACGAAGTGATCCGTAACACAGCAGCTTCTTTCGAAGGTACCTGCACTGCCAAAAAAATTTCTATCGAACTTCTTCTGGCAACTCGTACCCTGTATGTACATGCTGACCGGCACAAAATCCAACAGGTTCTATACAATCTGCTGGACAACGCGATCAAATTCAGCAATCCGGAGTCTACGATCACGATTGAAACCACACCGCGCGGTGACAAAGTATATACTTCCGTCAAAGATTATGGAATTGGCATTCCGAAATCAAGTATCAACAAAATATGGGAACGTTTTTACAAAAGCGATCTCTCCCGCGGAAAAGACAAAAAAGGAACCGGACTTGGGCTTTCGATCGTAAAAGAAATTATTCAGGCACACAATGAAAATATCAATGTGATCAGTACCGAGGGAGTTGGAACAGAATTTATCTTCTCCCTTCCACTGACGAAAAAATAGCAATAAGAAAGAATGTGCCTCAGCACATTCTCGCGCCGAGCGCGGTCGCTTGCGACATTCTTCATCTTCATGCGAGTGCGCATCTCCGGCACGCAGTGCCTTTTATTTCATAGGAAGTTCCTTTGGAATTTCCTATGAAATAAAAAGAAACGGTTGTAGCCGGCATAAATAATATGTCACTCACAACCGTTTTTATATAAAAATGTCTGAAACCCATTTTCCACAGATTTCAGACATTTCTTCTTACTAATAAAGCATCTTCTTAATCGAATCTTTATTCATATTATCTTTTGTAACCCAGGTATATCCGGTACTTACCGTTGCTTCATTTCCCTGACCAAGCACTGCTCTTGCGCAGGCAACAACCGTTGCATAGCCGATTCCGTATGGGTTCTGAACGATCAGCCCATCAATCTTCCCATCTTCCAGAAGCTTCATCTGATCCTCTCCGCCGTCAAAGCTCACTACCTTGATTCGGTCTTCCCCTGTTGTTTTGTCCATAGAGTCCAGGACATTCACCACAAGGTCTGCTACTGTTTCATTGGTTGCAAAAATTCCTTTTACATCCGGATACTTTTCAAGAAGATACTTGATTGCATCCTGCTGTGCCGTCTGGGTATCCCGGCTATCTGCGTTCTCTTCCTCTGCTTTTTGCACATTATCTGCAGTCTCCTGGGAATTCTTTTCAGATGAATCTGCATTGATCTCTTTCGAGATCGCATCCAGATCATCCAGATGCCAGATCTCTGCAACCGTTACATTCGGATCATTCTTTTCCACTTCCTGTACAAATCCCTGCTCTCTTTCTTCAGAAGAAGTAGACTTAGAGTCATGTGCGATTACAAGGATCTGACCACTCTCACCGATACTGTTGCACAGCTTACTTGCTGCTGTTGCAGCGGCAGTTGTATTATCTGTATCAATCATGGATACAATATTCTGATAATCGGTCCCGGAATCAAATGCTACGATCGGAATCCCATTCTCTGCAGCAAGATCAAACTGAACCTCACATGCCCCTGAATCAACTGCTGCGATCCCGACCGCAACCGGATACCGTGCAAGCTCCTCATCCAGAATATTTACCTGATCATCTACATCATTCTCTGTCTCCGGTGCAGAATAAACAAGCTTTACTTTATCATTCCCTTTATATCCCAGGTTTGTATTAATATCCGCTACCGCCTGCTTTGCACCTTCCTGAACAGCTTTCCAGTATGCGGAAGAACTTCCTCTTCCTATAATAGAAATCGAGCTTCCTTTCTCCAGATTCAGTCCCTGCACATTGCCATATGCAGATGGCTGTAAAACATCCAGGTTACTCTGATGCTCATTCTCTTCCCTTGTCTCATGACTGAATGTCTGCTCTTTTCCTGTACCTGCATCATTCTTGCTTCCAGTTCCACATCCACCAGTCAAAAGTGCCACACAAAGTACAGCCGAAAGTATACTCCACCGTTTTTTCATAAATCCACTCCACTTTCTCTATCTTAAAATCAGTTTCATTATTGGTTATAAAATGATACAGTACCCACTATACACCAAATCGCCCGGGAAAGGTAGAAAAATTTCTTAAGATTTCATAAATTCTTTTTGTTTTCATTTGTGAGTTTTATATTACTAACCTTTTGGTTTTATATTTCTAACCAAAGAAATGCCCATTTCGCGCTATTAGTTTGACATTTCTAACTCGATTGTATCTATTTTTAAGCATAAATTCCTCTTGTATATTTTCAAGTTCTGTATTAGAATAAAGTTATGCGAAAGGCATATCGATTTTAACTTTTTCATAATAATAAGGAGGATACATATCATGGCACACGTAATTTCAGACGAATGTGTAAGCTGCGGAGCTTGCGAAAGCGAATGTCCAGTAGGAGCAATCTCTATGGGTGCAGATCATATGCAGATCGATGCTTCTGCATGTGTTGACTGTGGCGCTTGCGAATCAGCATGTCCTACAGGAGCAATCAGCGCTGAGTAATCAGAACACGTAGATTGAATAAGACAGTAAGAAAGAGACGGTTTTCATCTGAAGATCGTCTCTTTTTATGTATGCGTCTGAACCAAATACAGATCCAGTAAGCATCATCCTATCTGACATTCTTCCCTCTGCAACATTTGTCGAACGATTTTTCTTTCCATCTCTTCTTCTTATGCTACAATAGACTTGTACTCAATCTATATCACATACTTATTTTAATAAGGGGGTTATCGTATGGGCGACGTTCATTACATGATCTCAGAAGCTGCCAAACACGTTGGCGTAGAATCACATGTTCTTCGCTACTGGGAGGAAGAGCTTGATCTTCCGATCGGACGCACTGAGATGGGACATCGGCACTATACGGAAGAAGATATACAGCTTTTTAGCTGTATCAAAGAACTCAAAGAACAGGGACTACTCCTGAAGGAGATCAAACAGCTCCTTCCGGACATGCTTCGCACAAAAGCACTTCTGAAGGCCAGAAAATCGGATGCACCAAAGGCTGCCGCTTCGATAAACGAAGTTGCTGACCCCCAGGATCCAGCTCTTTCTGTTTATACAGCGGACAACCTTTCTCTTTCTGTTTATCAGCCTCTGCTCGAAGAGTCTCTCCGAAAAATTCTTTTGGAAAACAACCAGATCCTGGAGGGGTCTCTCGGCAAATCCGTATCTGAAAAAGTAACAAAGGAAATGGATTTTCTTTTACAGGCAAAAGAACGCCTGGAAGAAGACCGTTACCGGAAGCTTGATCATTTACTTCGTCAGCAGCAGGCGCTCCGGAAAGAAGCTTCAAAATCTGCCGCCGGACATTACCTGCGGAAATTATTTGGCGAAACCACATAAAAGTCAAAAGACAGCGAACAGTTTTGATTCTGTTCCCTGTCTTTTTCATTTCATAATTTCTCATTCCCCATCCACAACTTTTCGTTCTGAATTGGCAAATTTCGTGTACTGCGGAAGCCATGTAAGCGTTACGGTTCCAATCGGACCGTTTCTCTGTTTGGCAATAATAATCTCTGCCTCATTGACATGCTCCGTATCCTTATTATAATAATCATCTCGATAAATGAACATAACCACGTCGGCATCCTGCTCGATTGCTCCGGACTCACGCAGATCAGAAAGCATCGGTCTGTGATCTGGTCTCTGCTCAACCGCACGGCTCAGCTGTGACAGCGCAATGACCGGCACACTTAATTCTCGGGCAAGCGCTTTTAAGGAACGGGAAATATCGGAAATTTCCTGTTGACGGGACTCATTACGTCCACCAACACTTCCGCTCATCAACTGCAGGTAGTCGATGATGATCAGCTCAAGATTATGTTCCATTTTATATTTTCTGCATTTGGAACGCATTTCCGAAATCGAAATACCCGGTGTATCATCAATGATCAGGTTCGATCTTCCAATTGTTCCGGCACCTTCGATCAGCTTTTCCCAGTCAGAATCCTTCAGATTACCGGTTCTTAAAAGCTGTGCATCTACATAGGATTCCAGCGAGAACAGACGGTTTACCAGCTGTTCCTTTGACATTTCCAGACTGAATATGGCAACTGTACGGTTCTGTTTAAACGCCACATGCTGTGCAATGTTCAGTACAAACGCCGTCTTACCCATAGAAGGACGGGCTGCGACCAGGATCAGATCGGAGGGCTGCAGACCGGATGTCTTGTAATCCAGGTCAATAAATCCAGTCGGAATTCCTGTAACAGTTCCCTTACTCTTAGATGCTTTCTCAATTTTCTCAAGGGCATTTAACACTACCTGCTTGATCGGCACGTATTCACCGTTTCCTCCGCGGTTCTGCACCAGCTCAAAAACCTGCTTCTCTGTCCTTTCAAGGATCGCCTCCAGCGGCTCCTGTCCCTGATAACATTCATCCGCAATCGCTTCATTCATCTTGATCAGACGCCTCAACGTTGCTTTTTCAGAGACGATCTCTGCATAATACTTTACATTTGCCGAGGTTGGAACTGCTGTTACCAGATCCCGGACAAATTCAAGACTACTGATCTCTTCCGGAACAGCTTTTTCACGCAGACGGTTCTGCAGTGTAATCAGGTCAACGGGTTTTCCCTCATTAAAAAGTTCTACCACTGAATCGAAAATTACACCATATGCCTTTTGATAAAAGTCGTCTCCACAAATGATCTCGGCAGCTACTGTAATCGCATCCCGGTCCATCAGTATCGCTCCAACAACAGACTGCTCTGCCTCTATGCTGTGTGGCGGTACTCTCTTAATGAGTGCTTCATCCATGTCTCAGATCCTCCTAAGCTTCCCCAACGTGCACTTTTAATTCAGCAGTCACTTTCTGGTGAAGTTTGACCGGTACAAGATGCATTCCAGGTGTACGGATCGCTTCTTTAATCTGGATCTTTTTCTTATCAAGATCATATCCAAGCTGTTCTTTTACTGCAATTGCAATTTCCTTTGAAGACACAGAACCGAATGTTCTTCCACCTTCCCCGGTCTTGATCTTGAGTTCTACTTTTGCTGCCTCTAATTTCTTTGCAAGTTCCTGCGCTGCTTCCAGATGCTCCTGTGCAACCTTTTCTTCATTCTGTTTCTGAAGCTTTAAGTCATTTAAATTCTTTCCATTTGCTTCCAGTCCAAGGTTTTTTTTGAAAATGAAGTTTCTTGCATATCCGTCACTTACATTTACAACCTCGCCTTTTTTCCCAAGGGATTTTACATCTTCCAATAAAATAACTTTCATCTTAAATATCTCCTTCTTCTATCATAATATCGATTGTCTTTTTCAGAGTTTCAATCGCTCTTTCCATATCGGAATATGGAAACTGGGCACCGGCAGTGTTGATATGACCGCCTCCGCCGAGCCGCTCCATAATGATCTGTACATTGATCTCATCAATGGAACGTGCACTGATGTAAATCTTACCATTATATTCAGTCAGTACAAAAGAAGCCTTGATCTCCTCAATATTGAGAAGCTCATTTGATGCCTTTGCTCCGATAATAGTGGGACTTTCAATTCCCAGATGTTCGCCTCGTGCGATCGCAAATACATCCCGATATACCTCAGCACTGCTGATTACTGCAGCTTTTGCCCGGTAAGATGCCATATCATCACGGAGGAGTTTTCTTACATAAGTAACATCTGCGCCACATCTTCTCAGGTACGCAGCTGCCTCAAAGGTCCGGACTCCTGTTCTGGACATGAAATTGTTGGTATCAACCAGAATACCTGCATACATACTGTTCGCTTCCATGGAATTCAAACGCAGATCATCGCCGATATACTGAAGAACCTCTGCTACCATCTCACACGCCGAGGAAGCATATGGCTCAATATACGACAGAACCGCATTCTCAATCACTTCATCACTCTGTCTGTGGTGATCCAGAACTGCAATCGTCTTCGTCAGGCGAAGCAGGCGTTCACATTCTGTCATCTTTGGCTTATTGGTATCAACAACAACTACCATTGTATTGTCATCTGCCAGTTCCTCCGCCTCATGAGAAGTCACAAACAGATCATCCGGATACTTCGGATCATCAGTAAATGCTTCATAAAGCGGTCTGAGTGTCACAGAAATATCGTTCAGGACAATATTGACTTTCTTTTCCATCGCACTTGCTGCCCGGTAAATACCGATTGCCGCACCAAATGAATCCACATCTGCCATCTTATGTCCCATTACGATCACACGCTCTTTTCCGGTGATAAACTCCCGGAGTGCTTCTGCTTTTACTCTTGCTTTTACCCGGGTATTCTTAGCAGTCTGCTCACGCTTTCCGCCATAATAGCTGATTCCCTTGTTATTCTTCACAACTACCTGATCTCCGCCTCTTGCAAGTGCAAGATCGATCGCTATACGGGCATAATTATATCCTGCAGCATAGGTATCTGTACTGAGTCCAAGCCCAATACTTAATGTAACCGGAATCTGATTGCCGATACTGACTCCTTTTACCTCATCAAGTAAAGAAAAACGGTCTTTTTCCATTCGATTGAAGCTTTCTTTTTTAATTACAACAAAATATTTGTCTTTCTCAAGCTTCTTCACAATACCGGAAAAATCCGCAATATACTGGTTGATCTTACGGTCGATCAATGCCACCAGAAGAGACTGCCTTACTTCCTCAACACTTTCCATGACCTCTTCATAGTTATCAATATAAACCAGTCCGGCCACCAGCCGCTGCTCTTCATTCGCCCGGATATACCGGTTCAGCTCTGTCACATCCTGAAGATGTATCGCAATAAAATATTCCTTTTCCTCCGGTATCTCCAGAAGCTGCTCTGTCTCACTGAAACCTTCGACCGATACGCACTGGATCTCAGCCTGATAATCTCTGTCAAGATAATTGAATTCCAGGCTTACCGATTCATTCTCTTCCTTTGGAAATACGCCCCGGTTCAACTCCGGAATATATTTACTCAGATAGGTATCCTTCCGGATAGTCGTCCCAAGGACTTCCCGGAACTGTGTGTTCGTCCAGATGATTTTTCCATCATCCAGTAAAATCGCATATGGAATCGAAAGTTCCTTCAGAAGTGTATTCTGGACAATCCCGTACTGCGCTGCAAACTCTACCATGTCTGCCAGAATCAGAGACTTATTGTAAAAATACATAATGCCAATGACGACTGCATAAACCAGCACAAACGCACTCATAAGCAGCCCGGCCTTTCGATCCATCCTGAAGATCCAGATATTCATCAGGATAAGGAAAAGAATCATAATTCCCGGCCATTGCATATACAATTTCAGTTGTCCCTTTAACTTTATATCCTTTTTCATCTTTCAGCCCTCTTAAAACCTATAGATATTTGTATTATATCACCTTTCCGGATATTAGGGAACTAAAAAATGTGCCAGGGAACGTACACCCTGACACATTTTTCTTTCTTTTATTAAGCTTCGTATCCATTCGGATTCATTGTCTGCCATCTCCATGAATCCTCACACATCTTGTCGATTCCGCGTTCTGCAACCCATCCGAGCTCGTTCTTTGCTTTTTCTGCATTACAGTAGCATGTTGCGATATCTCCGGCTCTTCTTGGCTTGATCTGGTAAGGGATCTCTTTTCCACATGCTTTTTCAAATGCATGCAATACATCCAGTACTGAATATCCCACTCCGGTTCCAAGATTATAAATGCTTACGCCTGATTTTTCCTGGATCTTCTTCAGCGCCTTTACGTGTCCAATTGCAAGGTCAACCACATGGATGTAATCTCTCACACCTGTTCCGTCCGGTGTATCATAATCATCACCAAATACCCCCAGGCATTCCAGCTTACCGATTGCAACCTGTGCAATATATGGAAGCAGGTTGTTCGGGATACCCTTCGGATCTTCTCCCATCAGTCCGCTCTCATGTGCGCCGATCGGATTGAAGTAACGAAGAAGGACAACATTCCACTCCGGATCTGCCTTATGCAGGTCTGTCAGGATCTGCTCAAGCATCCATTTTGTCCATCCATAAGGATTCGTACAGGTTCCCTTCGGGCATTCTTCTGTAATCGGGATAAATGCCGGATCACCATATACCGTTGCTGAAGAACTGAAGATGATGTTCTTCACATTGTGGTTACGCATAACATCACAAAGTGTAAGTGTACCTGCAATATTGTTCTGATAATATTCAAGTGGCTTTGCAACAGATTCTCCGACTGCTTTAAGTCCTGCGAAATGAATGACACATTCTACACTTTCTTTGTCAAAAATCTGATCCAGTGCTTCTTTATCTCTGATATCTGCTTTATAAAATGTAACGTTCTTACCGGTGATCTTCTCTACACGTCTGATTGCTTCTTCAGAAGCATTGCAAAGATTATCTACTACAATAACTTCATATCCTGCATTCAGCATCTCTACACATGTGTGACTGCCGATAAATCCGGCTCCGCCTGTTACTAAAATTGCCATGATTTTTTCCTCCTGAAATTAGAATCATTTACTTTTCTTTACACACTATAGCACACATCCTGCCTATATGGAAGTGTTTTTACTAAATTATTTGTATTTTTTAGTAAATCAAATGAACTATTTACTAAATTTTAACAAATTTCTACTCTTCCCAGAGATTTTCCGGATAAAGACCTTCTTTTTTCAGATTGCGGATCGCTTCTACGACAACCGGTTTGTCTTCTTTATAAGTTACGCCGTACCATTTGTCTTCCGACGGAAGAACCGCTGCTGTTGCGCGGTCTGCCTCCAGAAGATTGCTTACGACTGCCGGCAGAAAATATTCACACTTCATCGGATTTTCAGTAAGTCCTTTCTTCAGGAACTGTGGAAATTCTGCTTTCAGCTCGTCCAGTATGCTTTTCGTAAATCCCCACATATTCATGGAAACCAGTGTATCCTCTGGTAAATTTTCCCAGGTTTCGCCATCATTTTCGGTAAACGCAATCTTACCGTCACGCTTCTCAATGCGGGTTCTTTCGGTAATATTTACCAGTTCCCCTTCTTCATTGGTCGTACAGATTCCTCTTGCCACATGACCATTGTCTGTTACTGTATTCTTCAGAAGATATCCGACCATCGCATAACGATACTTATCATCATCCTCATGCTCAGACAGATAATTATAAATTGCTTCAAACGCATGTCTTCCATAATAATCATCTGCATTGATAACAGCAAATGGCCCGTCGATCTCATCAATGCAGCTGAGGACTGCATGTCCGGTTCCCCACGGTTTCACTCTGCCTTCCGGAACTTCAAAACCTTCCGGAATGTTGTTGATATCCTGAAATACATAAGAAACCTCCATATATTTTGCCATACGGTTTCCTACTGCTTCTCTGAAACTGTCTTCATTTTCTTTCTTTATAATAAAAATAACCTTCTCAAATCCGGCTCTTTTTGCATCAAACAGGGAAAAATCCATAATGATGTGTCCCTCTTTATCAACTGGATCGATCTGTTTAAGTCCGCCATAACGGCTTCCCATTCCTGCTGCCATAATTACTAAAACTGGTTTTTTCATAATTGATTCTCCAATTCTTTTTTAGATTTCAAAACTTTCTCTTTCTTATTCTAACCCCAAATGACTCCTTTTTCAATCGTCTGCCAGCCAGAAAAACAGTAAAAAAACAGGACTTCCAAAACGGAAATCCTGTTCTGATCATATTCGATTAATCCTGAACGTATGGCATTAAAGCGATATGTCTTGCTCTCTTGATTGCTACTGTAAGAGCTCTCTGATGTTTTGCACAGTTTCCTGTGATTCTTCTCGGAAGGATTTTTCCTCTCTCAGAAACATATTTCTTTAATTTTGCTGTATCTTTGTAATCGATTTCGTTGTTTTCTTTACCACAGAATACACAAACTTTTTTTCTTCTGCGTCCGCCTCTTCTCTTCATTGGAGAATCCGGTCTGTTTCCTTTTTCGAATGCCATTGTACACATCTCCTTTCAACCTTAATTAAACGGTAACTCCTCATCAATTCCGTCTGGAATGTTCATGAAACCGTCACCTGCATCAGCGCTTGGCGCCGGTGCCGGGGCTGTCTGATAAGACTGTGTATTAGCACTGCTAGCATTCTTACTTTCTGCGAATTCCTGTTCCTCAACAACAACTTCTGTTGTATAGACCTTTACACCATCCCTGTTGGTATAGCTTCCGGTCTGGATTCTTCCGCAAACCACTACGCGCATTCCCTGACGGAAATAACGTTCTGTAAATTCAGCACTCTTTCCGAACACAACACAGTTAATAAAATCTGCGGTCTGTTCTCCGTCACGCTTGAATCTGCGGTCTACAGCTAATGTATATCTTGCAATAGCGAGAGCGTTCTCACCTTGTGAATATCTCACTTCAGGATCTCTTGTCAGACGTCCCATTAAAACTACTTTATTCATACGTTGCCTCTTTCTAAGCTTCCTGTTTCACGCATAAATATCTGATTACACCATCCATGATACGAATTCTTTCTTCGATTTCGCCTGGTGTTGTTGTTTCAGATTCAAAGTGAATGAAGTAGTAGTAAGCTTCTTTCATCTTCTGGATTTCGTAAGCTAATCTCTTCTTTCCCCATTCGTCAACGTCAGTAATGTTACCACCGAAACGTGTAACAAGTGCTTTCACCTTTTCGATTACTTCTGCTCTGGCGTCGTCTTCGAGTTTTGCGCTGACAACAACTGCTAATTCATATTTGCTCATGTCCTGCACCTCCTTATGGTCTTTTGGCTCCCGGATCCGCCGGGAACAAGGATAAATAATATATCACAAGTTGGTATGATATCATAATTCAAGCTTTGTTTCAAGCCTTTTTTCTTATTTCTTTTGTATTTTTTTCAACCAGTCTGCGCGGTACCATTACCTGGTGTCCGCATCCCTGACATTTCAGACGAAAATCCGCCCCTACTCTCAGGATCTCCCACTCTGAGCTTCCGCACGGATGCGGTTTTTTCATCCGGATCACATCTCCGACTTCAAATTTTGCTTCTGCTGCCATCGCTTTACTCCTCTTTTATTCTCCTGCCGGCTGTACATTTACCCTGACACCGTGTACGATCGTTCTGTCATCATTTCCCTCCCGTGTACAGGTGGACAACGTCACGATCTGCGAATCATTTCCCACTTCCACACCTGTATCATACAAAGAAGACGCCTTCGTTGCTTCAAGGAAGGATGCAAACGCCGCATCATCTGCGAACTGATATGTATAGCCTTCGGAAGTATCTTTTACCACTCCAACAGAATAAATCTGATAAGTAGCCACATTGCCATCCGGTGTATAAATATAGAAGGAAGGGTATTTTTCCCAGAAACTTTTTTCGTGATACTGCTCCAGCTCATTAAACATCGTTCCATTATACATATAATGTCCGTAAATGATCGTGTTTCTGTCATTAAAATCCGCATGATTATAAGCATTTACAAAAATCGTTCCTACGGTATTGTCATATCCTTTGAATGTCTTACTCAGATATTCTGAATTATCACTTCCCTGCACAACCGGATAATTGATCACCGCCGGTTCATCAAAACGGATCCATGCAACCACATCCGGATTGATCTGTCTGAGTGCATCGAAATCCACGGAAAATCTGCTTCCATCCTGATCGTCCGTCCCGTTCTCCTGTTCCCCCTTATCTTCCGTAACCGCAAGCTTTACCAGATCATCATACTCACTTTCCCCTTTGTGATATCCGTTAAAAATTTTATACAGCTGAAAGGCAGAAAATGCAAACACACAGATTGCAACGATCAAAATGACCGTACTGATGATTCCACCTTTTTTCTTGCGCCGGTCACGCCTGGAATGCTTTCCATACCGACCATATTCTTTCCGTCCCATAATTTCCTCCTCTGCTTTTTATATATGATGTTCCCAGATTGCTCCATTGCCATGTAATCTCAGAAGTCCTATTTTCTTCCATATTTTCACGATATCAGCAGTATAACATACTTTTTAGAGTTTTTTAATAGAGAGTTTATTGATTTTTGTGTGTGCAGGCGTACAATGTAAACCATCGTATAGTATCATATGATGTTGTGGTCAAAAGGTATTTTGACCCCTTTGATACCAGATTGCTACGTGCTTTCTGGCCTTTTGCCCCTGGTATCATCATATTCTATAAATAAAAAAGATTGGGTGAACATTATGAAAGAAAAACTGATGCGTTTTATGTATGGAAGGTACGGAGTAGATACCTTCGGCAAATTTCTCTTATGGAGCGGCGTAATTCTGATGCTGATCACAAGCATCTTCCATTTTCGTATTTTTTATGTAATTGGGTGGGCATTCGTGATATACTCTTACTATCGCATGTTTTCACGTCAGACCTACAAGCGTGCACTGGAAAACCAGAAATTTCTCCAGCACACTTCAAAGATCCGTGGATTTTTTGCAAAACAGAAGTATATGGCAGCGCAGCGCAAGACACACCACATTTACAAGTGTCCAAACTGCAAGCAGAAGATCCGTGTCCCAAAGGGAAAAGGTAAAATTGAGATCCGCTGTCCAAAATGCCAGACTACTTTTATCAAAAAAAGCTAACGATCAGGAGAATAATCAATTATGCAGGATCCTTACTCAATACTCGGCGTTTCACGGGATGCTTCCGACGAGGATATCAAGAAAGCCTACCGCAAATTAAGCCGTATTTATCATCCGGATGCCAATATCAACAATCCAAATAAAGATCAGGCAGAAGCCAAATTCAAAGAAATCCAACAGGCTTACCAGCAGATTATGAAAGAAAAAGAAATGGGTGCCTCCGGATATACCGGAACAGGCTCCGGAGGTTTTGGCGATGCCGGAAGCGGATACGGAGGTTTTGGCGGTTTTGGTCCATTCGGCGGTTTCTACGGTCAGTATACCAATCAGAATCAGCAGACAACCGAGACAGAAGAAGATATTCATCTGCGTGCCGCCGCCAATTATCTGAACAGTGGTCATTATAAAGAAGCTTTAAATGTCCTTTCAGGAATCAAAGACCGTTCTGCCAGATGGTACTATTACAGCTCTATCGCCAATTCCGGCATGGGCAATAATGTCCTCGCCCTGGAGCACGCCAAAGAAGCTCTTCGTCTGGAGCCGTCCAACTATCAATATCAGTCTCTTGTCAGCCGTCTTGAAAATGGTGGAAGCTGGTATCGTACACAACAGACAATGTATGGCGGTACACCAACGATCAACAATGATTTCTGCGTGAAGCTCTGCATTGCCAACATCATGTGCAATCTCTGCTGTGGCGGCGGTGGATTCTTCTGCGGTTCTCCTTATACATACCACTAAATGACAGGAGGAAATACTATATGTTAGATTATCTTGTTGTCTATGACAGTGAGACAGGAAATACAAAAAAAATAGCAACAGAAATTTTTGCATCCCTTCCGGGGATGTCCAAAGATCTGATAAATCTTCATGAACGTACCGATTTCCCAGAAGCCAAAATTTATTTTGTTGGTTTCTGTGTTCACCGCGGAACCTGCCGCCTCGAGATTGGCAACTTCCTTTCCGGTCTGTCGGACAAATCCGTTGCTCTCTTTGGAACCTGCGGTGCCGGAAACAGCCCGGAATACTACAAAGAGATCGCATCCAGCGTCCGGATCTGGCTTGAAGATGACAATCACTATCTCGGTTCTTTTATCTGCCAGGGGAAAATGCCGCTTGCTGTCCGTCAAAAATATGAATCCTTGCTGAACACACCAAAAGATTGCGATTGCCAGCAAATCCGAAGGCAATTACAGAATTTTGACGAAGCAATGATTCATCCGACACGCACAGACCTTGAAAATGCGGCTCTTTTTGCTACCGAATGTATAGAAAAAGTTAAGTCCTTGTAAAAAAAGTGTAAAAAAATATCGTTTCAGTCTACCTATGGAAACTTTCTTGTTATATAATAAGAGTGTCGTATAGCGTCACTTTGTGTGATCTGCATGCAGACTTTTCATATTTAAAGTAGCTGTACGATATTTTTTTTGCGACAAAATGTAAACTAATGCTTAAAGAAAAGGAAAACAAAATTATGGGAATTACAATGGTTTTGTCATTGCTCAGTGGGGTAGCCCTGTTTTTATACGGTATGTCACTGATGGGCGACAGTCTGAAGAAAGTTGCCGGCAATAAGCTTGAACTTATTTTATACAGGCTGACCAATACTCCTCTGAAAGGACTTCTGCTCGGTACTGTCGTAACCGCTATCATTCAGTCATCCTCTGCAACGACAGTTATGGTAGTCGGATTTGTAAACTCTGGTATGATGAAGGTCGCACAGGCAATTGGTATCATCATGGGTGCCAACATCGGAACCAGTATCACCGGATGGATCCTATGTCTCTCCTACATTGATGGTTCCAGCGGAATCGCGCAGCTTTTATCAACCGCTACAATTTCTGCAATCGTAGCAATCATCGGAATTATTTTCCGTACATTTATCAAGAAAAAACCGTATTCTGATATCGGTGACATCATGCTTGGCTTTGCGATCCTGATGATCGGAATGCAGACCATGAGCGGTGCTGTCTCTCCTCTGAAAGAGAATCCGCATTTCGTCAGACTTCTGACCATGTTCACGAATCCATTTATGGGAATCCTTGTCGGGATCGTATTTACAGCAGTTTTGCAGAGTGCTTCTGCTTCTGTAGGTATCCTCCAGGCACTGTCCATTACCGGATCGATCACCTTTGCAGCTGCACTTCCGATCACAATGGGTATCGGCGTTGGCGCCGCATGTCCGGTTCTTCTTTCCTCAATCGGAACGAACAAGAACGGAAAGCGTACTGCTCTGATCTATCTGCTGAACGATTTATTTGGTATGATTTTCTGGTCCATCGTATTCTATTCTGTAAATGCCATCGTGCATTTCCCATTTATGGGTGAAATTATGTCACCTTTCCGTGTGGCACTTTTGAATACGGTATTCCGGCTTCTGACGATCCTTGTTCTTGCTCCATTTATCGGCAAGATTGAAAAGCTTGTCTTCTTCCTTATTAAAGATACCGATGAAGACAACGAAGAGCAGGCAGATTTCGATCTTCTTGAGGAACGTTTCCTCAATTATCCGCCACTGGCAATCACACAGAGCCAGCTTGCAGTCAACGGAATGGCAAAGAAAGCATACAAAAATATCCGTCGCGCCCTTGCACTGCTGAAAGATTTTTCAGATAATAAGTTCAACAAAATTCAGGAAAAGGAAAATCTGATCGACAAATACGAAGATAAACTGGGAACCTATCTGATGCAGCTCAATATGCACGACCTGACACCGGAACAGTCCAAACAGACCGCCAAGTTCCTTCATACGATCAGTGATTTTGAACGTCTGGGTGACCATGCAGTCAATATTTCCCGTGTTGCACAGGAACTTCATGAAAAATCACGTATTTTTTCAGATGCAGCCAAATACGAGCTTCATGTTCTTGAATCCGCATTAAAAGAGCTCCTTGATCTCACGATCAATTCATTTGTAGATGAAGACCTTGTAAATGCTGCCAAAGTAGAACCGCTTCGCGAACTGATCGGTATTTTATGCAACGATTTGAAAATGCGTCATATTAAAAGGCTCCGTAACGGGCAGTGTGATCTGAACACCGGATTTGCATTTAACGATCTGCTCACCAACTATGATCGTATTGCAGCCCACTGTTCTAACATTGCCGTTGCAATCCTGGAACTGGATTCTTCCAATTTCGATATGCACGAATACACTAAGAGTGTACGGAAATTGAAAGACAACAATTATGTATCCACCTTTGATTATTACGAGCAGAAATATAATATCAACGGTTATCAGCCGGAAGCGGAACAGGATACAAAAGCAGCCGCCAAAAACCCGGTCAAAGCTGTTGAAGCCAAAAAATAATCTTATAACGAGAAAGGAATCTGCTGTAATGTCTTCTTTAAATATTTCATCACAGGCGCACATTGCCAGTCAGTCCGTCATCCTAGGTGATGTCACCATCGATGCAGACTCAAGTGTGTTCTATTATGCCGTTGTCCGCGGTGATGAATCGTCTATCACGATTGGCAAGCGCAGTAATATCCAGGATAACAGCACCGTCCATGTAGATTACGGTTTTCCGACCGTTATCGGTGATGATGTCACTGTTGGTCATAACTGTGTGATCCACGGCTGTACAATTGGTGACGCGTCTCTAATCGGGATGGGAAGTACGATTTTAAACGGTGCAAAGATTGGAAAGCATTGCCTGATCGGTGCCGGAAGTCTGGTTACTCAGAACACAGTTATTCCGGATGGAATGCTGGTTATCGGAAGCCCGGCAAAAGTAAAAAGACCTCTTACTGAGGAAGAGATCCAGTCAATTTATAAAAATGCTGCGGATTATGTTGCATTATCGGCTGCGCAGTTTGAATAGAATATCAAATCTGAAATATGTACACTATTAAAAAAAGTATCGAAAATCATTTATGTTTGATTTTCGATACCTTTTTTATCTACTACAACACTTTATTTTTCATCCACGATCTGGAACACATAGAATTTAAGATAATACGATTCTTCTGCCGACCACAGAATCGGATGATCTGGCGCCTGTGTCCGGTATTCTACCTGTCTGACTCTCTTATGCACATTCTGCGCTGCCTGGTGGATCGTCTTCGTAAAAAGCTCATAATCCATAAAATGCGAGCAGGAACAAGTTGCCAGATATCCGCCTGGTTTTACCAGCTTCATTCCGCGCATATTGATCTCACGATATCCCTTTGTCGCATTCTTGATCGTCTTACGGGATTTGGTAAATGCAGGTGGATCCAGGATTACCACATCATACTGCTTTCCTTCTTCTTCCAGCTTTGGAAGCAGGTCAAATACATCTGCACAGACAAATTCAACTCTATCCTCTAATCCATTGAGTCTTGCGTTCTCTCTTGCCTGTTCTATGCCAAGTTCTGAAGCATCTACACCTGTCACATGCTTTGCCCCTGCAATCCCTGCATTCAGCGCAAAAGAGCCTGTGTGCGTGAAGCAGTCCAGCACCTCTGCATCCTTGCAAAGTCTCTGGATTGCCAGACGATTGTATTTCTGATCCAGGAAAAATCCTGTCTTCTGTCCGTCTTTGACATCAACCATATATCTGACACCATTTTCCACAATCTCAACTTTGGTATCAAATTCTTCACCGATAAAGCCTTTGACTCTCTCCATGCCTTCATTCTGACGAACCTTTGCATCGCTTCGTTCATACACGCCACGGATCGTAATTCCATCTTCTGAAAGTACCGCTTTCAGAATGTCCACGATTTCTTCTTTCATCCGGTCAATTCCGAGTGCAAGAGACTCTACAACCAACACATCCGAGAACTTATCAATCACCAGTCCGGGAAGAAAATCCGCTTCCCCGAAAATCACACGGCAGCTTGATGTATCTACTGTCTTTTTCCGGTATTCCCACGCATCTCTCACCCGCATTTCCAGAAATGCATGATCGATCTCCTGATCCTGCTTTCTTGTCATCATACGGATCCGGATCTTAGAATTCATATTGATAAATCCTCTTCCCATTCCGTACCCGTCAAAATCATGGACGATCACAATATCACCATTCTCAAATTCTCCCATAATCGAATCAATTTCATTATCGAATATCCAGGCGCCGCCTGATTTCAGCAGACGTCCCTCGCCCTTTTTCAATGTCACTATAGCCTGACGCATCTTTTCTCCTTCCACATACTCTTACGTATTCTTCTGCAAATATTATCCACGGAGTCCTGCAATGATCCGACCTGGATAGAGCAGAAGATCCAGTCCATCCTGCATAGATCTGACGCAGAGATCCGCATTTTTCAATAATTTCCCATAGACCCCTTCCCGGTCCATAACAGCGATGGAAAGCGCCGCCTCTTTCAGCATCCACTCATCGTTTCTGCCATTACCGATTGCCACACAGCGTTTTGCACCGGTCGCTTTTACCAATTCCCTTTTATACTCCTTTGCATTACCTGTCGGAAATGTCTCCAGGATCACCGGAAGCCCTTCGCACTGCGCTTTCGCATTTCCATGCGTATCTGCAGTCAGTACATAAATTCGGAACTGCTCTGAAAGTGCGATAAGACGTTCCTTCACACTCGGCGGGATCACGCCGTCCACAGCGATCGTCCCGTTCATATCTAAAAATATCGTATCAAGTTCTAATGTTTTATATTCCGGAATAACCAGTTTCATAGGAACTCCTTTCCTGCCATCTGGCATGTTGCTTTTTTTATTATAATACATATTTCATACAGACTCCACATATTTTGTAACAACTGATTTATCTGATAAAGAGGAGGATTGTAAATATGAAACCAGTTGTTGGAATCTTATGCTGTGGCTTCGACGGCAAAAACCAGTTTGTAACCGATACCTATGTGCGGGCAGTCCGCATTTCCGGAGGAATCCCCCTGCTGATACCGATTCTTCCTCAGGACTTCCCGATCAATTCTTATCTTGACATATGCGATGGATTTCTGCTCCCCGGAGGAGGTGATTTTACACCGTTTCTCTTCAATGAAGATCCACTTCCAGGTGTAGGACAGACCAATCTTTCTGTAGATCTTTTCCAGATTCATTTTGCAGAGGAAATCTTAAAACGTCATCTTCCGGTAATCGGCATCTGCCGGGGTATGCAGGTGCTCAACGCCGCCTGTGGCGGAAGTATCTACCAGGATCTTTCCTGTCAGCCCGGAGATCCTTTTCTGCATATGCAGACCTCACAGAACCGCAGCGATATGTGGCACCAGATTTTCATCGCCAAAGACAGCCATCTTCATAAACTGACCGGAGACACTCTGTATACCAATAGTTTCCACCATCAGTCCGTTCATCTGCTCGGAAAAAATGTCCATGCATGTGCACACACTTCTGATGGCACAGTTGAGGCAATTGAAATCGAAGGACAGCCTTTTGCACTTGGCGTTCAGTGGCATCCGGAATCCATGTTTTTTACTTCTCCATGTATGCGGGAATTGTTTTCGCTTTTCGTCCGGTCGATGCTTCCCGGAACAGACTAAATCCCTTTTGTCGGGCTGCAGACTCTGCTGTCTGCGGTCCCTTCAGAATATATGCATAACATGTTCACAAACGTTCATAATTCTTTCAAATTATAAACACACTTTTTTCACAAGATACGAGTATACTAATAATTGTCAAAAGGAAATAAACCTTTTCACATAATAAAATTTTTCTTTTTCATAAACGCCGATATTCGGGAAACCGGATATCGGCTCTCCTCATTTTCAGGGGTTATTTCAGATATTCCAGAAGTCCTCGCAGGTCTGGAACGACATGATCTGCCATCTTTTTGACCTCTTCGTCTGCAGGTGTCAGATCCGGAACCATCGTCACATGGCAGCCCGCCTGGTAAGCCGCATTTACCCCGTTCGGTGAATCTTCGACCGCCATGCACTCTTCAGGCTTCCGCCCGATCTTCTCACAGGCATAGAGATACACATCCGGTCTCGGTTTTCCCAATTTCACCATAGATGCACTGATGATTTCATCAAACAGCTCTTTAAATCCGACCATTTCCAGATAACGCACAGCCCTGTCTTCCGCTGTAGCCGTCACGACTGCCGTCTGATAACCACGTCTTTTCAGCTCCTTGATCGTCTCTTCCACATACGGTTTCTTCTCAATTCCGAAACGCGCAATATGATCACTCATCAGCTCCTGTCTGCGCCGTCTGAGCTCATCGTATGGGAAATCCTCTCCAAAAATTCCCTTCATCTGCTCTCTTGCAAATACGGATGCACAGCTGCGGAATTTGTATGCCGTTTCCAGATCCAACCGGTATCCCGCCTCCCGCATTGCCTTTTGTTTGTATACTGTCAGATATTTCTCTGTATCGATCAGGATGCCATCCATATCAAAAAGTACTGCTTTCATCTTGTCCTCCTGTAGTATATTTCATTTTGTAAAAACAATTACTTTCTATATCATACCATTCCCTTCAGGAAGAAAAAAGACGGAGATTTTATTCTCCGCCTTTTGAATGTTTGCTTATATCTATTTTGTATTTTCTGTGCTGCCGGTACTTCCTGTACTGTTTGAACCGCTTTTGCTGCTGTCAGATGAAGTACTTTTCACCTGCTTGCAGTTGTCTGCTACCCAGTCTTCTACGATATCCAGTCTTGCTGTCTTCTCCAGATTCTCCAGGTTTCCAGCATCTTCCAGTGCTTTTTTGAGTGCATCTACATCTTCGTATCCGTAAGCCTTTGCATACTCCTTATACTTCTTCTCAAGTGTCTTATCTGACACATCGATCTTTGCTTTCTCAATGATCAGATCTGCCGCAAGGTTGGCCTTTACCTGATCCTTTGCAGCCTGGGTTGCCTTTGAATTAAAAGTTTCCTCATCCATATTCATATACTGTTTAAGGAAATCTGCAAAATCAAGGTTATAATAAGATGCCATATTCTTATACTGTGTCTTGATCGAACTGATCATATTCTTCAGATCCTTCTTCGGATACTTGTTCACAGTTGTGTTCTCAAGTACTGCTTTCCATGCATTTTCCTTGATTGTATTCTGCTGGTTTTCTTTGCCGTTTTTTTTCAGAGATTTTTTAATTTCCTTTTTGTACTCTTCCACCGTCTTGGAAGTATCAGAAACACTCTGTACAAATTCATCGGTAAGTTCCGGTACATCGGTCTGGCTGATTCCCTTCAGTGTAACGGTAAATACAACTGCCTGACCTGCAAGATCTTCATTTCCATAGTTCTCCGGGAAAGTCAGATCCAGATCAAAAGTATCGCCAATATTGTGTCCGACAACGCCATCCTCAAATCCGTCAATAAACTGACCACTTCCTAATGTAAGCTGTGCATCTGTCGCTGTTCCACCATCAAATGCCACACCATCTTTCTTTCCTTCGTAGTCGATCGTTACCGTATCTCCGGTTTGTGCTGCACGGTCTGTAACTTCTGTTGTAGTTGATTTAGACTGAAGTACACTGTTGATCTGTGCTTCTACATCATTATCCGATACCGCATCCGCATCTACTTTATCAATCTCCACATCTTTATATTTTGTAATCGTAACATAATCATTGGAAATCTCACCGGAGCATCCGGTAAGAAATAATGACAATGCACAGATACCTGCTGCCAGTACTGCTAATTTCTTTTTCATTTTCTTTTACACCTCTTATATCTTCATTCTCTCTGACTGTCCAAATCACCCACATCAGAGCGCTACATATGATTATAACACATAATCCGTCATTGAAAAGGGATTTCCCAAAATTCACATTTATTTCAGATTTTCCATTACTTTCAAAAAGCCGCCAAAAACTTCAAATTACTTGCACTTGTCTACAAACAATGCTACAATAAGCTATGTGTAAATATGATTTGAGGAGGAAAACCCGTGAGTAAGATAACGATCGTATTACTGGTAATTCTTGCCGTACTGCTTATCGCCCTGGTTGTTCTGTATTTCCTCGGTAAGAAAGCGCAGAAAAAGCAGGCAGAACAGGAAGAGATGATTGCAGCTGCTGCACAGCAGGTCAACATCCTGGTTATCGACAAAGGTAAGATGAAGCTTAAAGATGCCGGTTTCCCGTCAGTTGTTCTTGAGAATACACCTAAGTATCTTCGTCGTTCAAAGGTACCTGTAGTCAAGGCAAAAGTCGGACCAAAGATCATGACTCTGATGTGTGATGCAAGCATCTATGATCTTATTCCAGTCAAAAAAGAAGTAAAAGCAACCGTAAGCGGTATTTACATCACTGCAGTAAAAGGAGTCAGAGGTTCTCTTGAGACTCCACCTAAGAAAAAAGGATTCTGGGCAAGACTGCGGAACAAGTAACAAAAAAGGGTAAATGATTCTGAGCTGATTGAATCATTTACCCTTTTTGTTTTATTTTCCTGAAATTGCTTCCTCTGCCTGTGCTTTCGGTCTTATGCTCATTGCGATCCGGCAGTCTGCCGTCGCTTCATGATTCACATCAAGCCCGTACTCCACAGCAATATCAATTCGCTCATCATCCACATTCACATCCAGCTTCCGTGTATGAATTCCGACATGAAGCTGCCCATACGGTGTATCATAATATGTGACATTCATCTGATTCTTCTCAAATACCATATGTGCATTCGTAATTCCGCTCTTCATGATCTCCATCGAATCTTCACCGGTGATCTTGATCTTATTCTTAACCACCCCCGGAATCCCTTCCATTACTTCATCATAAAGAATATAATGCTTTCCGTTCTTCCAGTAATAGCTCGCCGGAGTAATCACTTCGATCGGCTCATTCTCTTCATTTTCTTCCGGATCTGCAAATGCCATATCATGCAGTCCGGAAATCGTCAATAATACATCCTGTGTCATACACGTCATCCAATCTGTCTGTTATTAGATGGCAAGCTGTTTTGCGATATCGTACTGGTACTCCGGAATTCCTTTCTGCATTGCCAGTGCTTCGTTGATATCAAAATCAATATACTCGCCATGTTTGTATCCTACTACACGGTTTGTTTTTCCTTCAAGAAGAAGATCTACAGCAAGAGATCCCATGATAGATGCATAAACTCTGTCTTTTGCTGTCGGGCTTCCTCCACGCTGCATATGACCAAGAATAGTAGCACGTGTCTCCATACCCGTCTCTTTTTCGATTCTCTTTGCCATATTCATAGAATCACCGATACCTTCGGCATTGATGATAATGTAATGCTTTTTACCGCGTTTTCTGCTTTCTTTGATGTCTGCAATGATCTTTGCTTCATCGTAGTCATGTTCCTCAGGAAGAAGAATCTTCTCTGCTCCATTGGCAATACCGCACCACAGTGCAAGGTATCCCGCATCACGTCCCATAACTTCGATAACACTACATCTTTCATGTGATGTAGATGTATCACGTACTTTGTCAATTGCTTCCATCGCTGTATTAACCGCTGTATCGAATCCGATTGTGTATTCTGTACATGCGATATCAAGATCGATCGTTCCCGGAAGTCCGATTGTATTTACTCCAAAATCAGATAATTTCTGTGCTCCCTTGAAGGAACCGTCTCCTCCGATAACTACCAGACCGTCAATTCCATATTTCTTACAGATTGCTGCTGCTTTCTGCTGTCCTTCTGGTGTACGCATTTCCTCGCAACGGGCTGTCAGAAGAATCGTTCCACCTCTCTGGATCGTGTCTGATACATCTCTGGCACTTAAATCAATAATTTCCTCGTTAAGAAGTCCTGAATAACCTCTTCTGATTCCTCTTACCTTCAGTCCTTTTCCCAATGCGGTTCTTACAACTGCACGGATTGCAGCGTTCATTCCCGGTGCGTCTCCTCCACTGGTCAATACGCCGATAGTTCTGATTACTTTTTCTGCCATGATATGTCTCCTCCGTCTCTTCTACTTTGTAACTTTACTATCCTTTTGCTTAATTTATCTCAATTCACACGTTATTGTATAATATTCACCCCTTCATTTCAATGGGTTTTTCTATTACTTTTACACAATCTTCTCCAAAATAATTCGTCAATCTGCTCAAAATTCCAGGTTCTACCTGGATATTTGCGTTTTTAGGCAGTCTTTTTACCGCTCTCTCCGCTTTGCAGAAGATTACAACCTGGTCCTCACCCTCACTTTCCGCGAGCATCCGGAACAGATTCTGCTCATCTTGAAGGTAACTCTGTTTGTCGGTATACTGGATCCACAGTTCTTTTTTCGTCATCTCAAACGGAATCACCTCTTCACAGATCAGCTTACTTGCATTATCATCTTCTTCCGATACACGTCCCCGCACAAATACTTTGCTGTCCTCCTGCAGATACTGCTGGCTTTTCTCATAGCTCTGCGGGAAAATGACAACCTCTACCGTTCCAAGAAGATCCTCTACGGTAATAAATGCCATCGTTTGATTCTTCTTTGTATATTTGATCGTCTTCGATGTGATCATACCACCGATGATCTCCCTTGACCCGTCACGCACTTTTGTCCGTCCGGTCTCTTCATCAAGCTGAAAATCCAATGTCGTTGCGGAAATACTCTTGCGCCATTTCTCTTCATATTCTTCCAATGGATGTCCGCTGATATACACGCCGAGTACTTCTTTTTCAAATGCAAGCATCGTTTCCTTCTGGTATTCTCCCACATCCGGAAGCGTGACCTCAAATTCTTTTTTCTGTTCGTCATCTACAATATCAAAGAGCGACATCTGTCCGGCAAGCGAATTTTTCTTGTTCTGTGCTACCTGATCCATGATCTGTACATAAATGATCATAAACTGCTTTCTGGTCCCTTTCAGACTGTCAAATGCGCCGGATTTGATAAAGTTTTCTACCGCACGTTTATTGACTTCCTTACCGGAAAGCCGTTCCAGAAAATCCTTCAGATCACGAAACGTGCCATGCTCTTCTCTGTCCCGGATGATCTGCTCGATCACCGGTCTTCCAACCCCCTTGATCGCCACAAGTCCGTAACGGATATTACCGTTATCTACAGAAAAATCACCAACCCCACGATTGATATCCGGCGGCAGGATAGAAATTCCCATCTGTCGGCAAGTGTAAATGTATTCGGCAACCTTTCCCGGATTGTCGATGACAGAAGTCATAAGCGCTGCCATATATTCTACCGGATAATAATATTTCAGATACGCTGTCTGGTATGAGACAACCGCATACGCTGCCGCATGTGATTTGTTGAACGCATACTTTGCAAAATCGATCATTTCATCATAGATCTTATTCGCAACCTTTTCATCGATTCCATTTTTGACACAGCCCGGAATGCCTTCTTCTTCATTACCATATACAAAATTCTGACGCTCTCTCTGCATCACGTCGCCCTTTTTCTTACTCATGGCACGGCGTACAAGGTCGCTTCGCCCAAGTGAATATCCGGCAAGGTCACGCACGATCTGCATAACCTGTTCCTGGTATACAATGCAGCCATAGGTCGGTGCCAGGATCGGCTTTAACTGCGGGCATTCGTAAGTAATCAGCTCCGGATGGTTCTTTCCTTTGATATACTGTGGAATGAAATCCATCGGACCTGGCCGGTAAAGAGAAATTCCGGCGATAATATCTTCCAGACTCTGTGGACGAAGTTCCTTCATGAAGCTCTTCATCCCTGCACTTTCTATCTGGAAAATACCGTCCGTCTTTCCGGTTCCGATATAGTCAAGCACTGCTTTATCATTATAATTTAATTTTTCTGTTACCAGCTTCACACCGGTACTTTTTTCAACCAGTCTGATCGCATCCTGGATGACGGTCAGGGTACGAAGCCCAAGGAAATCCATTTTCAGAAGTCCCAGTTCTTCCAGCGTGGTCATGGTAAACTGTGTGACTACATTGTTGTCCGCTCCAAGTGCCAGCGGAACATATTCATCCACATCCTTCTGGCTGATCACGACTCCCGCGGCATGCATGGATGTATGCCGTGGCAGACCTTCCAGTCTCTTTGACATATCGATCAGCTCTTTTACCTGTGGGTCTTCATCATAGAGCTTCTTCAGCTCATGGTTCATCTTCAGGGATTTATCCAGTGTAATATTCAGTTCTTTCGGAATCATCTTTGCAATTGAATCCACAAAAGCATACGGAAGATCCATAACTCTTCCCACATCCCGCAGCACCCCGCGCGCCTGCAGTGTACCAAAGGTTACGATCTGCACTACCCGGTCTTTGCCGTATTTACGCACAACATAATCAATGACTTCCTGCCTTCTTTCAAAGCAGAAGTCCACGTCGATATCGGGCATGGACACACGTT
Source organism: Bariatricus sp. TF06-38A (assembly GCF_027690675.1). Classification (NCBI taxonomy): domain Bacteria; kingdom Bacillati; phylum Bacillota; class Clostridia; order Lachnospirales; family Lachnospiraceae; genus Bariatricus; species Bariatricus sp. TF06-38A. The sequence goes on along the minus strand of NZ_JAQFCE010000010.1, from coordinate 30,723 downwards.
CCGGATTCAGAAAACGCTCGAACAGCAGCTGATACCGGATCGGATCGATATTGGTGATCGCAAGTGTGTACGCCACAATGCTTCCCGCCGCAGATCCACGCCCAGGTCCAACCATGATTCCGTTGCTTTTTGCAAAATGAATGAAATCCCATACAATAAGGAAGTAATCCACGTAACCCATGCTTTTGATAACGCCCAATTCATAATTCAGGCGCTCCACAAGGGCTGGATCCGGGTCTTCTCCATATCGTCTTTTTAGTCCGTCAAAACAGAGCTTATTCAAATATTCCCATGAGGTAAATCCTTCCGGCACATCGAATTTCGGAAGCTTTGTCACACCAAATTCAATCTCTACATGGCATCTGTCTGCAATCTTCTGTGTATTTTCCAGCGCCTCCGGTGCATATGGGAAAAGTGCTGCCATCTCTTCTTTTGACTTCACGTAGTACTGTCCGCCTTCATAGCGCATCCGATCCTCGTCTGCGAGCTTTTTCCCTGTCTGAAGGCAAAGCAGGATATCATGTGGCTTTTCATCTTCTGCGTAAGTATAATGCACGTCATTTGTCGCCACAAGGTCGATTCCGATCTCCTGCGACAGACGCATCAACTGCTGGTTAACGGTGCGCTGTTCCGGAATCCCATGATCCTGCAGTTCCAGAAAAAAGTTGCCTTTCCCAAAAATCTGTTCATAATGAAGCGCAGCTTTTTTTCCTTCTTCATACATCCCTCTCGCCAGGTTTCTCTGTACCTCTCCGGCAAGACATGCACTGAGGGCAATGATTCCTTCGTGATAGGTCTCCAGAAGCTCATAATCTACTCTTGGCTTATAATAGTAACCTTCCGTAAATGCACGTGACACGATCTTCATCAGATTGGCGTATCCTGTATTATTCTCGGCAAGAAGTACCAGGTGATAATATCGGTCCTCATCGCGTCCTACGGCTGTTTTATCGAATCTGGATCCCGGTGCCACATAGACTTCACATCCCAGTACAGGATTGATTCCTGCCGCTCTTGCGGCTCTGTAGAAGTCAATGACGCCATACATGACACCGTGGTCTGTGATCGCAGCCGCTGTCATCCCCAGTTCTTTGACTCTGGCAACATATTCTTTAATTTTATTCGAACCGTCCAGAAGGCTGTATTCCGTGTGGACGTGCAAATGCGCAAAATTCATATTGTGTTCGCTCCTTTTCTCTGTGTTCCATTTTAGCAGAAATGAGGGGGATTTCCAACTGGTGGGGGAAAAATTTTATAGGTTGGTGGGCGGCGGATTTCCAAATATATGTACTCCGGTTCCCCTCGGCAAAACATTCCGATGAACCCCTGAAAGCGGGAATCGTGTTCAGCAAAGGCTTCCACGATTCCTGGGTTTCATCTCCATTGCCTCGAAGGGAACCGGAGTACATATATTTGGAAATCCGCCTGTTCAACGGTATCGAATGATTTTCTGGATGTGTTGGAATCTGCAGGAAGAGAATTGATGGAAACACAGATTATACTTACCTGCGCTGTACCACTCATACTCTATGCGAGTGTAAACCTGTTAACTTTCTTTTTGGGGCGTTGGTGTCACAACCTTATTTATCCTCTAACGCAAAAATACCGCCGCATCAGATCTCATTTCCAATGCGGTGGTTTCTTTTCTTACTCCACTGCTTTTACCGCAGCAGACATTTTTTCTTCATTTTGTTTTGAAAAATACAGTTTTGTTTCTCCAATGATCACTTTTCTAAGTGCAATGATTGCGATCAGGTTCGGAATAATCATCAACGCATTCGTGATATCTGCCAGGAGCCAGATTGGTTCCAGCGATAAAAACGGTGCCAGTGCAATCGCTGCAATGTAGATGATCTTATATGGTTTGATCCATTTTGTTGTGCCGGTCAGATAAACCAGGCAGCGTTCTCCGTAATAATTCCATCCCAGAATAGTGGTAAATGCAAAGAACATAATTCCTGCTGCGATCAGATGCATGCCTATATTGTGTGGCAGACACATGTTATAAGCAGCTGTAACAAGTGTGCTTCCGTTCATATCCGAACTGTCCATCAGCCCGCTGCTGATGATAACTAGTCCTGTCATGGAACAGGTCAGAATCGTAGTAACAAATACACTTGTCATGGAAAGAAGGCCCTGTCTTACACCAGAATTCGTTTTCGCTGCCGCTGCAACGATCGGTGAACTTCCAAGTCCTGCCTCATTTGTATAGACACCTCTGGCAATCCCGGTTCTCATAACCGTCATAAACGTAATGACACCTGTTCCTGCAGTTCCTCCGATTACCGATTCTTTTGCAAATGCACAGGTAAAAATGGTCTTAAAAGCATCCGGTACTGCCGCCCGGTTGATCACCAGCGCCACTACCGAGCCTCCAAGAAAAGTAAGCGCCATAATCGGCACCACAATTTCAGCAACCTTTGAAATACTTTTAATTCCTCCGATCGTTACAACCGCAGTAAGCACTGTTATGATGACTCCTGCTACAATGATCGGTATATGGAATGTCACATTGACAGATTCTGTGATCGCATTTACCTGCGGGAACGTTCCGCAGCCAAATAACGCTGTACACATGCCAAACACAGAAAAGACTTTTGCAAGCCAGATAAATCTCTCTCCCATACCATTTTGGATATAAAACATCGGTCCGCCGGCCATCTGGTTATTCTCGTCCGTCACTCGGTATTTTACCGCTAAAAGACTTTCTGAGTATTTCGTCACCATACCAAGTATGGCTGAAATCCACATCCAGAATAACGATCCCGGTCCACCAATTCGAAGCGCCGTTGCAACTCCAACAATACTTCCCGTTCCTATGTCTGCTGCCATCGTTGTACATAGAGTCGCAAATGCCGATACATCTCCTTCTCCGCTTCCGGTCCCACTTTCTTTTTCAAAAATGGCCCTTACTGCACGTGGAAATTTTGTGATCTGCAGTCCTCTCAATTTAATCGTAAAGTAAAGCCCTGTACCGATCAACAGCAACAATGTCGGAGGTCCCCATACATAACTTTGGATAGTCGTCAGCATCCCCATTAAATTACTCATTTCACTTCTCCTTCGCCTCTGTTATTGTTTTCCATCCATATTCTATTTTTACGATAATCTTTTCCCCACTAGATTTTTTTCTTCACCTTCTTAATCAACTTGTTTTTTGAAAAAGCTCTCTCCGTTCATAAAATTGTTCATTTTTCTTATTTCCGCTTCGACTTTCTTTATGCATATTATACATAACATTTCTGCCCGTGACAAATCAATTCTTTTTCTTTATAATAGAATTTCTTAATATATAATGAACGTCCATTTTCATTAAGCGACATGAAATTATATTTCCAATAAAATTTTACAAAAAAACACCGCCGCATCAGCTTCATTCTGACACAGCGGTACTTTTTTCTTTCATAAAACTAGTGAGTAGTTCCCATAACCTCTTTTACATCTTCTGTATTATTCACTACAGCTTCAACACAATACTCCAGAGACTTTGCGATTGTCTCAAGCGGCATACTTGCCATTCCGTTCGCCTTATCTACAACCTGATCGCAAGCATATGGTACATGGATAAATCCGGCACGGATGTTAGTGTATTTGGTTGCACACATATGCAGTACATTGTACATTACACAGTTGCATACGTAGGTTCCTGCCGTGAAAGATACATGGCATGGAAGTCCGTGAGCACGTACATTCTGAACCATTGCATTTACCGGAATTGTTGCAAAGTATCCGGTTGGACCGTCTGCCTGAAGTGGCTCATCAAGTGGCTGGTCACCTGCATTGTCCGGAATCCGGGCATCTGCAAGGTTGATTCCTACTTTTTCTACAGTGACGCAGGAACGTCCGCCTGCCTGACCTACATTGATCACTATATCCGGGTTATGTTCTTTGATTGCCGCTTCAACTGCCGGTGCACTTTTCTTGAATTCTGTAGGAATCTCTACATATACGATCTCTGCCCCCGCAATTGTTGACGGAAGAAGCTTGATTGCCTCGAATGCCGGGTTTACGCTTTCTCCTCCAAATGGATCAAATCCTGTTAATAAAACCTTCATGTTAATTTCCTCCTTAATATCTCTTAGTATAACACAGGCTCCGGGATAATAACCTTCCCCTGCTGCATAATCTGTCGGTTGTCCGTGTAGATATCCGGTTCCATACATACCAGATCAAAATGTCCTTTGGCGTTCTGAATACCTCCAAGAGCAATATTACGCCCAAGTCCTACATGGAATGTCCCATAAGCAGATTCATCTTCAATATAGCAGTTTCCAAGGCATTGTGAGCATGAATTAAGCCCAATTCCGAGTTCCCCCGCAATATAGATCCGGGGATCCTGATAATCTTCCATGTATTTTTTCAACCGAATACCGGTCGGAGTCTCTTCAATCTCCGTAATCCGTCCGCCTTTAAATAAAATCCTTGTCGGTTCCTCTGCGCGACCAATATATCCCAGAGAACCGTCAAGCACCATCACACCTTCTGTCTTTGTCTCCTCGATCGGGACATAGACCTCAATACTGGAAGAAGAATATCCCTTTCCATCCTTTAGAACTCCGTTAAAAAATCCCGGATCTCTGCCCACTTTGTAGAACATCATATCCGTTCCTGCCGGAGTTGTCACACGGACTTTTTCTGAATACTTGAGATATTTGATAAATGCCTTTGCCATCAGCCGGCTCTTCTTCGTATCCATCGTCAGGAAATCGTATTCCAGAAAAGATCTTCCGTCATTGGTTGCCAGTGGCAAGGACAGAAATTTCTTGTGTCTTTGTATCGCACGCTTTGCGGCTTTCGTTGTCACCAGCGAATACTCTGTCGCCGCGATAATTGCCGTATAAGGATCAAAAACTGCTTCATTATCATCAAAAAAGATTCCCACATGGCGCCCCTTGTTCTCGACAAGCAGTGTATTCACTGACCGTGCTTTTCCGGAAGCCTCTTTTTCCATTGCTTTTGCTTCTGCAAGATATTCCTTCGATGTCACGATCAGTACTTTGTCCCACGCCCTTACTTTTACCCATTCGTGAATAATGATCCGGGCACCCCGTTCCATATTCGGTGTCATATGTCCCTCTTCTTTCTCCATACCAAAAACTAGAATAAGCTTACGAATTCTAAGGCCATTATTTTCTGCCTTTCCAGTGAAATAATGACCTTAGCTACTTATGTCTTATTTACTTTAATACTATCATATAACAGATCTGGAACACAAGCATAAAAATTGCAACCAGAACCTGATTTTTGATAGCGCCCCAGCGGTCCTTCATGTTCAGGATCGCAACCGGCAGGATGTTGAAGTTCGCTGCCATCGGTGTAAGCAGAGTTCCACAGTATCCACATGTAAGTGCGAGCATACCGATCACCACCGGATTAGCACCGTAAGCAAGAACGAACGGTGCACCGATACCAACTGTCATAACGGTGATAGCTGCGAATGCATTTCCCATGATCATGGTAAAGAGTACCATACCGATTGCATAAACGATGATCCCGATATTTACATTTCCCTTTGGAACAATCTTTTCAACAAGCTGTGCGATTACATCGCCAACTCCTGCAGCGGTAAATACACCTCCAAGACATCCAAGCAGCTGTGGCAGCATACTGAGAGGTCCTGTGATTCCAAGGAATCTTTCAGAATCATTCAAAAAGACTGCCGGTTTATTCTGTTTTGTATCGAATGCCATCAGTAAGATCATAGCTACAATCACACCAACGGTAATTGCGACCATAGAACTCATATTACTGAATAATGCAAAGAACAGAGAGCATACCGCTACGGAGAATGCCGGGACAAATATCTTCATTCCGATCTTCTTAAACTGCTGTTCTGTGTGTTCCTTTGTCGGATTATCTGTTTTTCCGATTTTTACTTTCTTGAAGATCGGCGGCAGGCACATGATCAGAACAAGCACACCAGAAACCTTTGCCGGGAGCCATGAACCAAATCCACAAACGATACCGAAAGAGCACCAGAAAACAGCGGTTCCGACTCTTGACGGATTCTCTTTATCCAGCAGGTTCTTAATTCCTGCGTAAATCGTGATCAATCCGATAATTACCCATACTACATTCAGCCCGATTGCATTAAACGAATCGCCGACCTGTATAAATTTTAAATTACTCATCTGTCTTCCTCCCTCTATTTCTTAGTATCTGTTGATTTTCCATAGTATTTCTTCATCAGTTTGTTATCTTTCAAAATAACAAATGCGCAGGAAACAACAAGTGCAACTAACGCTACCGGGATTTCAGCTGCTGCAAGGTCGATCAGTTCTACTTCGTATCCAAGACCTGCAAGTGTTGTCTGTACAAGGATTCCGCCGGCACCACCTACGAACAGTACCTGGAAGAAGAACCATGTGAAGTTCTGCATAGCAACAGCAAGTCCTTTTGCTTCTTCTACGTGATCTTCATTTGCTTTTCCTTCTTTATTGCTGATCGCACCTTCGATCATCGGAAGCAGTACCGGACGGATAAATCCGGCAACTCCACCGAAGCTGACATTGAATGCTCCAAACAGAGCATTCAGCATACCATATACAGCAACAAGCTTACCTGCTGTCGCACTTTTTACTTTACGGATCAGGTTTGCCGCTGCTTCACGCAGACCGTTTCTTTCCAGTGTACCTGTAACCAGCAGGATCATGATAAAGATTGCCATACTTCTGTTCGCTACAAAGTTTGTACCGATTGTTTCCAGAAGTCCGCCCACTCCAAGTCCTCCAACAATCCCTGTCGCGATAAGGGCCAGGAAAATAATGAGGATTGAATCCAGTTTCAGCGCGAATCCAACGATTACGATTAACACGCCAAGTAATTTGATGAGTTCCATACCTAACTCCTCCTTTAGAAAAGTATTAAAAAGTTATTTATTTTTTCCAGTCACTTTGACAATCATCGGACGCTGTCTTATGTAACTGGTCAAAATCTGTCCATCCTGCTCTTCCAGATGACATTCCATCACATGCACTGCTTCCATCAACATCCGGATAGTCGCCTCGTCATGTGCCACATGAGCCCTTGCACACAAATTCAGGTATTCACCCTGTGCGGTCTCATCTGCAACCTCGCTGGTATAAGCAACCGTTGTGATCCACGGAAAACGGATCGACGGATAACGATGGTTTGGATCTGCCGCGAACGGGATCCAGTAGTTGATCATTTCTTTATAATAGTTTGCCGGGAACAATTTCGGCATCCATGCATGTGCATATTTTTCAAACTGAGCACTCCATTCACGGTTCAATTCTCTCATCTCCGGATACTCGGCAATCTTGTCTGCTATCACATCTTCCATTACCTTATTGACCGGGTAATTGTCCTTGTACTCTGGATTGGTCACATACCAGAAATAACCATAAAGCAGAGATCTCGGAAGCCAGAAGCCTTTGTAAGACGGGGAGGTATAACCTGAAAACTGCTGCTCCCATTCATGGCTCGGTACTCCGTGATTGTCCACGATCATATCCGGGACATACCGGTCATAAATACGGGTTAATCCCATCGCCTCGCTGTGGATCGTATCCTGCTGGAAATGTTCATAGTAGAACTCTTTTCCAAGCGAATTAAATCTTGCCACATGGAATTTCCAGTTTGGATGCTCTTTCTGCAATTCATAATGGATTGCCGCACCATCCACATTTTCCATCGGAACAATCACCAGATTCAGTTTATCCGGTAAATCTTTGTAAACATCTTCTGTCAGCAGCTTCTTGATCAGGATAAATGCTGCATTTGTCGAAGATACTTCATTTGCATGATGTCTTGCATTGATCATCTCGCCAGGAATTCTTGATATACGCTTCGTCATGGACAGATAGCCTTCGTATTCCGGTTTGATCCATACTGCATAGAATTCACGTCCTGTATAAGATACCGCAGTCCGGAACACTTCGATTCCAGGAACCTGCTTCAATTCTTCGATGATCTCACGGTAAGTATCATATCCGATCAGTTCATGCTCATGCAGGTCAATCTCTTCAATCCGTTTCGTCTTTGGTTTTTCTTCTCTTTCCGGTGTAAGTGCTGCATACTGTATCTCGCCCTGCTCACTTTCAAACAAAAGCTTCGTACCTGCTGCAACACTTTCACACTCTGCTAGTACACCCTTTGACCACAATGTTGAGTAAGTGTGTAATACATTAGATTGTACCCCATTTGTGCGGATATGGAAAGTAAAATTATCATTTTCCCATGAAATAGCACGAATCCATGCATCTGCTTCTTCCCGTTTTCTCTGTAAAAGAACCGTTTTTCCATCTTTTACAATGCATGCTTCTTCTTTTAACGGCTCGGTCAGTGTCACCTTAAATACCGGTCTGCCTTCTTTTTCATGGATCACCGGAAGGATCAGTCCCGGCGCATCCAGCATGACATCTGCTTTCTTCACACCGTAATTTTTAAAATAGTCGCTTCCGACAAAATACATATCTTCATGCAAAGCATCCAGTGAAGAGATCAGATCCTCTCTTGATCCGGTCGCATAGTCCGGTTCACTTGCGGTCACGTCCAGACGCAGTTCATGGAAGAACGGCTGCAGGTCTGCGGAAATCTTTCCGCCTGTCTTTTCCTCAATATATCGTCTGCAATCCGGAAGAACTTCCTTCTGGTAAACATCCCAGATCTCTTCCATATCGGTACGGACGGTCTGATAAAATACTTCCTGTCCGTCAATCTCTGCTTTTACATAACCGGTTGCCGGATGAACCTTTCCCATCTGCGGATATTCATCCATATATGGTCTTTCCGACCAGACTGCTTTGTAAGTATCCTCACAGCAGACCTTTTCGTCCTTGATCCCCTTGCAGAGATAAGTGATATCTTCTTCGCCTTCATAAGCTTTGAAAATGACTTTATCTCTTTCAATTCCAAGCTCTTTTACCAGAATATCTTCTACCGGATACAGTTCCTGCAGATAGCGGATCGGAAGATCATACCACTTGTCCGGAGTGTCTGCATTCAGATTGTGATAGGACGGGGTTGCACCGTTCTCATCCAGCCAGTCTGTCTGACCTTCCGGCAGGAACGGTTTGAAATAAATCTCAACCTGATCTGCCTGCGCTTCCTTCATCACCGGAAGCATCTCTTCAACGATCCAGGAATATCCCTGTTTGTATGCACAGATAACGGAGGTATCCTCAGGCTTGGCACCTAACATCTGGATTCTGTCTTCGATTTTTTCTTTTATCTTCTGGCGTACTTTTATATTTTCACTTACCGCACCGGTAATCTTTACCTTGCTTCCTTTCCTAATCTGCGGATAAACCTTTTCTTCCAGAAGTTTTTCAAAAACTTCCACTTCCCACGGAAGCTCATACACCTTCTCGTACATCTTCTGTCCGGATTTGTAATTATATACCTTTGCATCCCCGGCTTCTTTTTTCTGTGTATCATTCCAGAGCGGAGATCCGTACACTTCGTATTCTCCTGTCTGCTCTTTCTGCATCGCTTTCAAAGCTGCAAGCTGTCCATCTGCGCTGCGCAGTACAAAGTCATCCACCATATCCATCAGAAGGTCTTTCCAGCTTCTCTGACCATTGATCTGTGGAAATTCCATACAGAGGCGGGAGGTAAATGCGATTAGTTCCTCTCCGTCACCGCGAAGAGATACTTTTACACTTTCTCCTTCTTTTTCCCGTACAAGCTCTGTCTGCTCTGCTTTTTCCAGAACGAGCCGGTTGCCTGTATAAGCTGCATCTGCCGTAATATTTCCTTTATATCCGGTTGTCTCCATACCAAAACGCCATGCCAGGTTACATGCTGCAACGAGCATCGCATCATCTGCATCCTCCGGAAGTACAATCTTCACATCCAACACATCCGGAAGAAGATCCTGATTCTCGTCTTTCAGGAAATCCCCTTTCTGAAGCATCGTCTCCAGCCCTTTTTCCTTACGGAAATCCAGATCAAAGATCGGACCTGTATGCTTTGATGCTGATTCGTACTCTTCCGGTGTCTCCCCTGTACTCTTTTTCCACAGGGCTTTCAACTCTTCCATATTCTCCGGCACCGGAATCTCACCGTCCGCTGTGATCACCGGAAATGTAGCTGTCTCTGTCTGAAATCCCAGAAGTAGTGCTGCTTCAACCGCATAACGCTTCTGTTCTCCTGTCATGCCGGCTGCAAGTTTTAATTTTTCCATCTTACACCTCCAAAAGCACTGTAGTTCGTTTTCGTACTACGGTCTAAAAAGATACTGTATTCCGAACTACGTTCTGCTTTTTATACCCTTCATTCTACTAAAGTGTTCAAATAAAGTCAACCATATTATCCTTATATGGACATTTTCAATAAAATGTATGCAGAAACAAAACATTGCACTCTCCACATCCCTGTGTTACAATAGCTTCAATACTTTTAAGAAGGCAGGAACGATCAATTATGACAACGCACGGCAAACGACATGCAAAACAGGACATCATGGATGCAGCATGGAAGCTGTTCACAGAACAGGGCTATGACGAAACTACGATTGCGCAGATCATCGAACTCTCCGGTAATTCCCGCAGCACCTTTTACCACCATTTTCGTGGAAAAGATGAACTTCTCTTCAGCCTCGCCTATTCCTACGACAGTGACTATGATAGCTGGCTTCAGACCTGCGACCGGACGCTTCCAGCCGCCGATCTGCTGCTCGCCTTCAACCATTTTGTGCTGAATAACCTGGAGCACTCACCATATATGGATCTCTTTGCGCCCCTCTACGGTCTTCAGGTAGCTACTACCGGAACCAGACATATTTTAAACCCGGATCGTAATTATTATAAGATCCTGCGCAAGATCCTTTTCGACGGGATCAAATGTGGAGAACTAAAGTCAGACTACTCCTACGTCGAGCTCTCCCAGATGATCACCTCTGCCCAGATCGGTCTCACCTACTCCTGGTGTCTCACCCAGAGAAGCTTCTCCCTGCTTCAATACGGTGAATTCCTCCTGACACCATTTATTGAATCATTACGCGCAAACTAACCTAACCCACCCTCAATATAAATACCCTCTCCCATATACCAGGAAACTATCTCTCTATAGTTTCCTGAATTTTTATGTTTAGCAGCCGCCAGGTCTGCGCCCAAAGTCTTGAGGGCGGATTTAGAAAAAGAATAGGTGTGAAGGCACTTATTGTGCAATGGACTTCACACCTATTCTTTTTCTAAATCCGCCACACAACCTCCCCCTCGCAGACCGTCTCTCTCCACAATCGAGTAGGCTGACTCCTACTCGATTTGTATACTTTGTACACCATCTCGCTTAACAGCTCGATGATGTACATTCGCCAAATGCAGATCCTTGTGCAAGCACAAATCTGCACTTGGCTCATCGTATACACAAAAAAGCAGGAACCAAATCACTTTGATTCCTGCTTCTCACTATTCCTGGTATTTATATAAATTAGCCATTGATCATGAAGTTAACCAGTTTATCGATGTCTTCTTTTTCGTATGCAATGATTTCCAGTTCCGGAATCTCTCCGTTAGAGAAAATATTTGCCATAGAAACATACTGAGAAAGTTTAGATTTCAGATTCAGTCTGTCGCCTTCTCCTGTTACAAGTTCTACTTTTCCTTTGCAGCTGTCTACTACTTCAAAAAACTTATCAATGTTTGTAATATTCTGTACCTTCATGATGTACACTCCTTTTCTTTTATCTCTTCCTATCTTTTACACCCTCAATATATACAATTTTTTTTTGAAAATCAAGGGTTTTTTTTCAAATCAGCGTTTTGGGCATTGTGAACAATTTAACAGTCTGTTTTTTGTGCATAATCACAATGTCTATTTCAAAACAATACTGTCCTTACGGATCTCGATCTTACGCTCTTTATACAGATGTCCGACTGCACGCTTGAATGCATTCTTGCTCAGATCAAACTCCGCACGGATCACCTCCGCATCTGCTTTATCGTTAAACGGAAGGACTCCGCCCTTTTCTTCCAGACGCGCCAGTACCAGAAGCGCATCCTTATCCATCTGGATAAATGCTTTCTCACGGACACTTAAATTCAGCTTTCCATCCGGTTTTACTTCTGTCACTCTCGCATGGATCTTCATTCCCGGTCTTAGACTTTTCGGTGCTTCTCTCTTTGGCACAAGCGCAGAATATTTTCCGTCCACTGCAACGAAAGCCCCGAAATTATCACTCACTTCGTAAACGATTCCCTCTACCTGATCATCCTTCTGATAAGGAGAATCACTGGTCAGATACTCATATACCTTCATGGTCGCACAGAGTCTCTGGCTCTTATCAATATAAAGTCCTACCAGGCATTCATCCCCCGGTTTCACCTTATAAGTCTGCTCCTTAAATGGCAGGAACAGATCCTTTTCCAGTCCCCAGTCCAGGAAGGCACCGAATTTGCCAACCTGCGCTACCTTCAGGATTGCACTTTCCCCCAGTGTAAGCTTCGGTTCATTTACCGTTGCGATCAGACGGTCAGAAGAATCCTTATACAAAAACACCTCAATCGGATCGCCCGGTTCGATTCCTGCCGGAACCTGCTTCTTCGGAAGAAGAACCTTTTCTCTGTCATCTCCCAGATATACTCCGAAATCAACTACCTTTACTACCGTAAGCATCTGTTTTTTCCCTAATTCCATCTCTTATTTCTCCTTAAATTCTACTACCGCATACGGATTTCCCTCCGCATCACAAAGTTCCACTATTTTTCTCTGTTCCTCTACCGCCATCTTTGGATAAATAATATCACCCATAACTGCGGATTTTTTATATTCTACCCGGATCTGTCCGGCACGCTCACATTCCGGCACCACATCAATTGCCATCTGGATATACTGGCAGTTATTGACATGCTCGTTTGTGTCGATCTGATGACGTCTTACCGGAAAACTTTCTCCATCTTCCAGTTCTTTTGGAAGCACGATCTTACGCGGCGCAAACTCTACATCCAGTGGTGTTTCCGGCCGATAAGCCTCGACCTCTTCTTTCGCCGGTCTGCATGGTCTTCCTTTTTTCATATCCATATATACCCAGACCGAATTGGCCCAGGCTGTCATCTCGCCTGCTTCATCCTCCATCTTAAAATTACGAAGTCCGAAAAGTCCGGTAAAATCCGTTGCCCAGGTGGACACCCGGATATGTTCCCCGAGTTTCGGATAACGGTTTACTACAATCTGCCATGCGGAAAGAATCCATGCCTGCCCGCTTTTTTTCAGTGATTCCACGCCATATCCGATATCCTCAGACTGAAAAGTACTACAGTCCTGAAAATAATTAACAAGCCCCGGTAATGTCAGAAGCTCCGTACGGTCTGCTTCACTGAATCGTACTCTGCTTTCAAATGTATACATCTCTTTTACCTCTGTTCTTCCACATAACTTCTGTCTAATGTGATAACACACTGATACTTTGGGTTATGATGCTGCAATCGGTCCATCAAAGTCAGTGTCAGTTCATTCCCTTTTTCCTCAGAATACTCTCTCGGAATGACAAAATCAAAAATGAGATTGATCTGTTTTTCTCCATTCACCATGCGGAAATCATGGATACTGCATCTCGGATCCAGTGCTTCCACAGCTTTTTCTGTCTCATGTTTTGCCTGAAGTACTTCTTCATTACGAGTCTCCACCGGATCCATATGAATTGTCAGCGAGATCCCCAGTTGTTCCATTGCCTCTCTCTCAATCCGATCAATGATCTCATGGGATACATCAATCGGAACATCATTCGGAACCTCTGCATGAATGATCGCCATACTTCTTCCCGGTCCGTAATTATGGATCACCAGATCATGGCTGCCCTCGATTCCAGCGTATTTTTCCACAAAATGCTTGATCTTCTCATAATCTTCCCATGTCGCCGGAATTCCGATCAGCGGCTCAAGCGTATCCTTCGCAATCCCAAATCCGGCCCACATAACGACCAGTGAAACACCAAGTCCGACAAAGCCATCGATATTGATCCCTGTGATCCGCCAGAATACAACCGACAGGATCGTCGCTGCTGTCGTGATCACATCTCCAAGTGCATCTGCTGCCGTCGCCATCATCACCTGGGAAGAAATCTTTTCACCAAGTTTCCGGTTAAACATCGCAAGCCACAGCTTCACACCTATGGACAACACCAGGATCAGGATCGACACCAGACTGAATTTTAACTCTTCCGGCTCCCGGATCTTCACGATCGCATTTTTGAAAAAGGTAAATCCAACTTCGATCACCAGAAAGGATACGATCAGTGCCGCTATGTATTCCAGCCTGCCATGCCCAAAAGGATGCTCCTTGTCTGCCGGTTTTTCTGCCATCTTCACTCCGATCATTCCAATGATCGAAGAACCTGCATCCGATAAGTTGTTAAATGCATCTGCAGTAACAGACACACTGTGAAGAAGGATTCCTATCACCATCTTCGCAATCGTCAGCAGAACATTACAAAAGATGCCTACTCCGCTTGCCAGCACTCCATATGCTGTACGGACAGACACCTTTTCTACATCTTTATAATCTTTTACAAATAATTTTACAAGTATATCCGTCATTAAACTTTCCTTTACCTTAGGCGAAACAAATTTTCCTGCCATCTTCGTTGAAGTATATTCTACACATTTACTCCGTCAATTGCAAGAAAAACCATTTGATTTTTACCGGTGTGCCTTTTACGATCATCGCATACTCTTCATCCGTCAGCACACTCCGCAGCTCTTCCTTCCCTTCTTTGGGAACAATTGCATGGACAGAATCCATAAAACAGAGATTCGGATAAAGAACACACCACCAGTTGTGCCCCTGTGCCTTTCCGATCTTGATCCGGAGTGCATCGTACCAGCCTGCGGGGAAGGTGATGTCTCCGTAAGTTTTGTCCGGAAATTCACACCGCACGACCTCAGCTGTTATCTGATCGTTACATCCTTCTTCCTGCAAGACTTCCCTGGCCGTCCGGATCAGTTCTTCTTTGTGGCGGATCGCCCATGCTTTCGCCTCCGCTGCATTCCCTGCATCCGAAAGATTCTCACACATATAATCTACAACAGCCTCTTTCACCTTCATCTTAAGTTCCTGGTCTTCTTTGCTGTCACTGTTGGCAAGCACATGAAAGCGGAACACCTCACCGGATAACTTTTCCTGCACTGCATTCGCCTTCGCTTCCACCTGCATTCCCCTTGCAAATGCCGCACCACACAGAATCATGATCAGTGCCAGCGCCACTGCTTTTATTTTTTTCATTTTCGTATGTACCTCCTGTCTTTGATACCAGGAGTATTGACAACATATGGAAAACTATACATTTTTATCTGTGATATTCTACCTGATCTCTCCGGATAACATCCGATACTGTAGAGGCCTGATTGTCAATATGACATCCCATGAGCTCACATGCCTCTTCAACCTCTCCACCCGAAATCAGTGCGATCAGCTTATCATGTTCTTCCAGGAGCTGTGGATAACATTCCTTCTGCTTCAGGTATTCTACGCGGAACCGGTACATCTGTTCCCGCAGGTTATTCAGCAGCGTGATCAGTCTCTGGTTATTGGTTGCGGCAAAGATAATATCATGGAATTTTACATCTGCTTCAGCGATCTTCGTCACATCACCACTCTTTAAGACTTTACGGAAATCTTCAGCTGCCATCTTCATTTCTTCAACCTGCTCTGGCGTGATCCGTTCACACGCAAGCTGTACGGAAAGCTCTTCCAGTGCCTTTCTGACTTCCAGCACATCCTGCATATTCTTCTCTGTGATCTGTGCCACTTCTGCCCCTTTTCGCGGAATCATCAGAACCAGACCTTCCAGCT
Source organism: Bariatricus sp. TF06-38A (assembly GCF_027690675.1). NCBI lineage: Bacteria > Bacillati > Bacillota > Clostridia > Lachnospirales > Lachnospiraceae > Bariatricus > Bariatricus sp. TF06-38A. The sequence continues at coordinate 14,970 of NZ_JAQFCE010000010.1, read as the reverse complement.
CCAGTTTACGGATTGCTTCACGGATCGGGGTGCGGCTTACTCCAAGCTTGTTGGCAAGCTGGATCTCCATCAGCCGTTCTCCCGGCTTCAGTTCTCCTCTTAAAATTGCCTTCCGGAGTGTATTGAACACAACATCTCTCAACGGCAGGTATTCATTCATATTTACTTCAAAATCCATATCCATTCTTATCTCCTCCTGACGTTATGCACATTTGCAAGATAAATCTGTTTTGCCAGATTCTGTGCTTTTACTTTTGTAAATGCTTCCTTCGCTGTCCTGCGATCCCTGAAAATCCCAAATACAGTCGGACCGCTTCCGCTCATCATCGCCCCAAGAGCACCTGCTTCCATCATACATTCTTTGATCTGTGCAATGACCGGATATGCTTCAACCGTAACCTTTTCCAGCACATTACCCATGGATGCTGCCACTTGCTCAAGATCCTGGTTCTTCAATCCGTCCAGGATACCATCTATATCCGGATGCTCCTTGATTTCACAGGAATCCAGCTTTTCATAAACCATCTTTGTCGATACACTGATCGGCGGCTTGGCGATCAGAATCTGGCATTTCGGCATCGGAGGAAGCGGTGTCAGCTTTTCCCCGATCCCTTCTGCAAGTACCGTTCCGCGCATAATGCAGTAAGGGACATCCGCCCCAAGCTTCACGCCTCTTTCCATCAGCTCTTTTTGAGAAAGTCCCAACCGGAACATCTGGTTCATTCCGTAAAGCACTGCCGCAGCATTGGAACTTCCGCCTGCCATTCCCGCTGCAACCGGTATATGCTTGTCCAGATGGATTCTGATCCCGTCTTTGATATCAAATTCATCGATCAGAAGCTTTGCCGCTTTCCATGCAATATTGTCCTCATCATTCGGCAGATAAAAAAGATTTGAATCGATCTCGATACCTGGGGCCGACTTCTTTTGCAGCGTCACATTATCGTACAGATACAGCGTCTGCATGACCATGCGCACATCGTGATAACCATTCTCCCGCCGCCCCAGCACATCAAGTCCAAGATTAATCTTCCCAAGTGCTTTTAACTCCAGTTTATCCATGCGTGTATCTCCTTATTGTATTTTTTCGACCTTTTTTTGTATCTTGTATACATCATTTCATTACTATAGTATACTCAAACTCTCCCGAAAAATCAATATTTTATCACCCGTTTTCAATTCTTTTGATAATAATTCATTATTAAGCAGAATGCTTTCTTCTGTGGTCGAATATTTCTTTGCCAGGCTCCACAGATCATCTCCGTCTTTTACGATATATCCCACAATTCCCGGCTGATTCATCCGCTCTTCTTTTTCATAATCCACAAGTGCAGCCTCTGTCACCATCTGTATTTTTTCCGCTTTTCGCATGAAGCTCCTGAACGCCACGACCGCTTTGATCTCTACTTCATCATTTCCGGCAAGATCTACCGCAAGCTGCTCCACTGCATATGTGACGTCATATTTCATATCGCTGCTTCCTTCCCGGCATTCAAGCATTGCCGAGAACGGAACCATCCCCTTCCACACACCAAATGGTACTTCATCGTTTGCCTTTACATACAGAAAGCTGACATTTAGAATCCCCTCTGCCAGAATTCCTCCATCCTGCACTTCCATTTTTTCTATCTGCAGATCTGCGCTGCTGTGGCACACCTGAAGGATCTCATCTTTCAGCTCCGGCAGACTTAATCGTTCCGTGATCTTACTTTTTGAATGATTCTGCATCAGAAGCTCCTCAACAACAACTTCTTCTGTCTCCAAAACACATTTTTTATCAAGGGAATACGCATCCTCTAAAAGCTCCAGCTTTTCTTCCCCATAGACAAAAAGACGAACCTGAAGTGCCGCTTCAATGCCAAGCGCACGCATCTCACCGTCCTCATCCATCCGCACTTCCACACTGATATCATCCAGCCGGTCATAGACATGATGATACATACCTTCTTCTGCTCCGGCACACTCGATCCGCCCCTCATAAGGAACCGTCTGCTCCACCCAGTCTGTCTTGCCCTCCTGGGATTCATAGAGAACAAAGATCTGCAATTCTCCATTTATCAGCATAGCATCCTGCACAAGTCTGGTATCCATTTTCCGGGAGCTTACCTCTGTCCACAAGAGCGTTCCGATATTCTCTTTGGTCCCCGGTATCTTAATCTCCTCTTTGATCCTGTAAATGTCTCTCTTCGCGGTAAACAGCTGCAGCAGCTCCACCGGACATTTTTTCAGATAGATTCCCTCTTCCCCATCCACATCAAGTGTCACCTGTTTTTCTGTGATCTGCTCTGTATGTACCGTCATTTCCGCAAGCGCTTTTACCGCAAGCTTTCTCGAATGAATCAGTGATACCCCGCATTCCACCCGCTGAACTTGCACAATGTCTTCGCCTTCTCCGTTCTCTTCCTCCATGTAGACCATTTCCTCAAACGGAATCATTCCCTCTAAAGCTCCGGGACGCGGATCTCCCGAATCTGTCACATACAAAACTTTAAAATTCAGTTTTCCCGTCACACGGAGATAATTTTCCACTCTTCTTGTCTCTTCAATCCGCAGACTTCCCTCACCGGAAAGCACTCTTCCCACGTCACTTTTCGCATCTGGTACATTATAATCCCCACCGATCATAAACTGATCCGTCACTGTTTTGCCCATCTGATTCATGCGTACCTGTTTTCTTATCAGTTCCATAGTCAGCCTCCTACTCAAATATCACCGGTTTTTCGCTTTTTGCCATTTCTAGGACAACATATGGGTATTGGGAAAATCCATCTTCCCGCATACAGATATTTCCCATCTCCTCCCCATCTTTTTCTGTCTCGTCACTTCCCGGTCCCAGAAGTGTTGTCTGTACACAGATCACATCTTTTTCTTCCGTACAGCCATCAACCCGGATCGCATATCCCTCCATTTCCTGTCTCCCATACCCCTGTCCGACATACAGCCGGTCTCCTTGCACATACATAATCTGAAATGGGGTTTCTTCCATCCCGGCAATGCGTTCGGTCATTTCCGCCGGAACTTTTTTCTCATCCACAATGGAATATTCCAGCATTTTTCCACCCGCTTCCTCTTTTTCCATGACCTGGCAGCCGCCAAGGAAAATCAGCATCCAGATCACCCCTGTCACACGGCATTTTATTCTCATAATTATTCACAAACTTTTCCATTTTTTTGTCTCTTTATTATCATATTATCTTCCTTGTATTTTCATGCCTCGAATAGTATAATCGAAGAAAAGTATGTTACTTTATACAATGAAAGAGAGGATTTTGGGGTAATGATACGATTTATCTGTATCGCAGTCTTTTTAATTCTTTACCTGATCCTGTCCATTCCGGTTTTTCTGGTGGAATGGATCATTGGTAAATTCAATCGCAGAGCCAAAGATATCAGTTCTCTGCGCATCGTTCAGTGGGGCTTTAAAGTGATTCTTAAGATGACCGGTGTCACGACAACCGTGATCGGTGAAGAAAATGTTCCGGATGAACCGGTACTCTTTATCGGCAACCACCGCAGTTATTTTGATATTCTCCTTACTTACAGCCGGTGCAGGCGTCTGACCGGTTATGTTGCCAAAAAAGAAATGGAAAAGATTCCGCTTCTTTCCACATGGATGAAGAATCTGTACTGTCTCTTCCTTGACAGAGACAATATGAGAGAAGGTCTGAAGACGATCCTTCAGGCAATTGATTATGTAAAAAATGGCATTTCCATCTGCATTTTCCCGGAAGGAACCCGCAACAATGGCGAAGAGCTTTCTATGCTTCCATTCCGTGACGGTGCACTTAAAATTGCCGAAAAGACCGGGTGTGCGATCATTCCGATCAGCATGAACAATACTGCTGACATTTTTGAAGCACATTTCCCACGTGTAAAAAAAGTACATGTCGTCATCGAATACGGCAAACCAATCTATCCAAAAGAACTGGATAAAGAGACAAGAAAACATCTTGGAATCTATTGTCATGATCTTATTCAGGACACAATTAAGAAAAACGCCAGTCTGATCTAAACCTATAACAGAAAAGAGGTACGATTATGCATTCTAAAAATTTAACATTACTTACAGACTTATACGAACTGACTATGATGCAGGGTTATTACGATAAGCAGGACAATCCTACCGTAATTTTTGATGTATTTTACCGTTCCAACCCATTTTCTTCCGGTTATGCAATCGCAGCCGGACTTGAACAGGTTATTGAGTACGTGAAAAATCTGAACTTCAGCTATGATGATGTGGATTACCTTCGCAGTCTCCACATTTTTTCTGAAGATTTTCTTCAGTATCTGAGCGGCTATCACTTTACCGGAAGCATTTACGCAATTCCGGAAGGAAGCCTGATCTTCCCAAAGGAGCCGATCCTCAAAGTCGTTGCCCCGATCATGGAAGCTCAGCTTGTGGAAACCGCAATCCTGAACATTCTGAACCACCAGTGTCTGATTGCGACCAAGTCTTCCCGTATCGTATACGCTGCCGGTGATACCGGTGTTATGGAATTCGGGCTTCGCCGTGCCCAGGGACCGGATGCCGGATTATACGGCGCACGTGCTGCCGTGATCGCCGGCTGCGTGGGAACCTCCTGCGTACTTACCGGCAAGCTTTTTGACGTTCCGGTTATGGGAACCCATGCACACAGCTGGATCATGAGTTTCCCGGATGAATATACCGCATTTAAAGCCTATGCAGATCTTTATCCTGAAGGATGTACCCTTCTTGTCGATACTTACGACACCTTAAAATCCGGTGTGCCGAATGCGATCCGTGTCTTCCAGGAGATGAAAGATGCCGGCATCAGTCCGAGAAAGCTTGGTATCCGTCTTGACAGCGGCGATCTTGCCTACCTGTCCAAAAAAGCACGTAAAATGCTGGATGCGGCCGGCTTTGAAGAAGCAACGATCTGCGCATCCAACGACCTTGATGAATATCTGATCCACGACCTCAAGATGCAGGGCGCAGCGATCGATTCATGGGGGGTCGGAACCAATCTGATCACCTCCAAAGACTGTCCTTCATTCGGTGGTGTATATAAGCTCGCTGCCATCCAGAATAAGAATGGCGAGTTCGAACCTAAAATCAAACTTTCTGAGAACACAGAAAAGATCACCAATCCGGGCAACAAGACGGTTTACCGTATTTACGAAAAAGAAACCGGCAAGATGAAAGCTGATTATATCTGCTTTGTAGACGAAGAAATCAATCCGGAGGAAGATCTTCTCCTCTTTGATCCAAGCGAGACATGGAAAAAGACAAAGATGAAAGCCGGAACCTATACCGTCCGCGAAATGATGCAGCCAATCTTCATCAACGGTGAATGTGTCTACACTTCCCCGTCTGTCAAAGAGATTGCCGCTTACTGCCGTCAGGAAAAAGATACCCTGTGGGATGAATCCAAACGACTCTTCAATCCTCACCAGATGTATATCGATCTGTCTCCAAGACTTTATGAAGTAAAGAAACAGCTTCTTGACCGCATGAGTGCTGATGACTAGGTTACAATTTGAAAAGAGGTATTACCGATGAAAAATATGACATTAAAAAATATAACCGCTGCCTGCCATGGAACCTTCCATGGCGACAGCAGTTTTCTTGAAAAAGAGATTACCGGCGTTGCAATCGACAGCCGGAAAGCAGCACCGGGATTTCTTTTTGTTCCACTCAAAGGAGCCCGTGTAGACGGCCACACCTTTATCCCACAGGTTATGGAACAGGGTGCACTTGCTACTCTTACAGAAGAAGATCCTTCTTCCCTTACCTGTCCCTGCATTCATGTAGAATCCTGCGAAAAAGCACTTCGTGATATCGCAGCGTTTTACCGCATGCAGCTTGACATCAAGGTTGTCGGCATCACCGGAAGTGTTGGCAAGACCAGCACCAAAGAGACGATTGCCTCTGTCCTTTCCCGGAAATACAATGTTCTTAAGACAGAGGGAAACTTTAACAATGGAATCGGACTTCCGCTTACCATCTTCAATCTTACCGAAGGACATGAAGTCGCTGTCCTGGAGATGGGAATTGACCATTTCGGAGAGATGCATGAACTTGCATCCATCAGCCAGCCGGATATCTGTGTAATCACCAACATCGGTCTTGCACACATGGAAAATCTCGGAAGCCGCGACGGAATCTTAAAAGCCAAAACCGAAGTTTTTGATCATCTACGTCCAAATGCTTCTGTCATCTTAAACGGAGATGACGACAAACTTTCCACAGTCGCAGAGGTACAAGGGAAAAAGCCTGTTTTCTTCGGTCTTTCAGACCAGCTGGATGCCTATGCAGACGGAATCGTAAGTCAGGGACTTCGCGGAACTGACGCTGTACTCCACCTTCCACTTGGTGAAATCAACGTACATATCCCGGTACCTGGAAATCACATGGTTTATAATGCTCTCGCCGGAGCATGTGTCGGCATGAAGCTTGGACTTACTCTGGAGGAAATCCAGACCGGGATCTCTTCCCTGAAGACGATTGCCGGACGTACCAATCTGATCGACACAGGATCTCTTTTGATCATCGATGATTGCTACAACGCTAATCCGGTTTCCATGAAATCTTCTCTGGATGTACTTTCTACCGCAACAGGAAGAACCGTAGCTGTAATGGGCGATATGTATGAGCTTGGTGATAAGGAGAATGAACTTCACTACAATACCGGCGCACATGCTGCCGAGATCGGCATTGATGTGATCTGCTGTATCGGAGAACTTTCCCACCACGCATATGAAGGTGCAAAAGCCTATGCAAAGAGCAGTGCCGTACTTTACTTTAAAACCAAACAGGACTTCCTGGGAAAAATCCGGAATGTTGTCAAAAAAGATGATACCATTCTGGTCAAAGCTTCCCACGGTATGGAATTTCCTGAGATCATTGATGTACTCAGACAGATGAAGTTTTAAGAGAGGTAAGACATGAAATATCAGATACTTGTTCTTGACCTGGACGGAACACTTACCAACTCCAGGAAAGAAATCACTCCACCAACGTTAAAGGCTCTGATCGAGATCCAGGAAGCCGGAAAAAAAGTTGTTCTTGCAAGCGGTCGCCCTACATACGGCGTGGTTCCCCTTGCCAGGCAGCTCCATCTGGAACGTTACGGAAGCTATATTCTATCCTTCAACGGAGCACGGATCACTGACTGCCGCACCGGCCAGGTTATTTACAACAAAACACTTCCGCAGGACGTGATCCCGGATATCTACCGGATCGCTTCCAACTACCCGGTTGATATTCTGGCTTATGAGGATGGACAGCTTCTGTCCGGATTTACCCCGACAAAATATTCCGAATTAGAATCCCGGATCAACCATTTACCAATTGTACAAATTGATAATTTCTGCGAGAAAGTATCCACATTTCCAAACAATAAATTTCTCCTGACCGGAGAACCAGACAGCATCGCTGCTGCTAAAGAGGAAATGTCCGCTCATTTCCATGGTTATATCGATGTTTACTGTTCGGATCCATTTTTCCTCGAAATTGTTCCAAAGAATGTAGACAAAGCCGCCTCTCTTCTGAAGCTTCTTACCAGCATCGGTCTGACTGCTGATGAAATGATCTGCTGCGGTGACGGATACAACGACCTGACTATGATCGAAACCGCAGGTCTTGGAGTGGCAATGGAAAATGCACAGCCACTGGTCCGTGAAAAAGCAGATTTTATCACAAAATCAAATGATGATGACGGAGTTCTCTATGTGATCGATCAGTTTATGCGCGATTGACCGTCGTAGAAATATCATTTCTCAAAATATAAAAATCCCGGAGAACTGGTTTTACTTCCAGTCTCCGGGATTTTTGTTTTCAGTATTTTTCTGTACTTAGATTTCTGCAGTTTCCGCGTCGTCAGTCTCTTCCAGTACTTCCGCATACTTGTCCAGAATGATCTTCTGGATTCTGTCTCTTGTACCGGAATTGATTGGATGCGCAATATCACGATATTCCCCATCCAGTGCTCTCTTACTCGGCATTGCAATGAAAAGTCCTTTTTCCCCTTCAATGACTTTAATATCGTGAACAACAAATTCTTCGTCCATTGTAATTGATACTACTGCCTTTAATTTTCCTTCTTTTGCTACTTTGCGCACGCGTACATCTGTAATCTGCATAACTTTCTAGCCCCTTTCTCCAGTAACGCACATACCGGTCCGCTCCTTTTCCTTTATTTGACCGGCATGCCTTCTGATCCGGACTCTTACAAGTCCCCCTCAGTTTTTATAATGCGTACCTTTCGTTCTTTTCTATTACTACTTTCACGCCATCTTCACCAACATGCCGTGTATTGGCACGGATCGTATCCCTGCTCTCTACAATACAGTTCTCAATGTAAGTATTGTCCCCAAGATACACATCATTTAAAATAATTGAGTTTTTGATCACACAATTATTTCCAACAAACACTTTTTTAAACAGAACCGAATTCTCAACGGTTCCGTTGATAATGCTTCCGCTTGCCACAAGGCTGTTCTTAACGACCGCACCCGGATTATATTTTGCCGGAGGCAGGTCTGTCACCTTGGAATAAATACTTGGAAGCTGCTTAAAGAAATAGTTCCGGACTTCCGGTTTGAGGAAATCCATGTTTGTCTTATAATAGGCATCGACCGTGGAAATATTGCTCCAGTAGTCTTTTATCTTATAACCGTATATCTTTTTCAGATTCTTGTATCTGATCAGGATATCCGTTACAAAATCATATCTGTCTTCCTCAGCTGAATGCTCGATCAGATCGATCAGTTGACGTCTGCGGATGATATAGATTCCTGTGGAAATCGTGTTGGAATTTGCCACCATCGGTTTTTCCTCAAAATCTTCGATCCGCATATTCTCATTCATCTTCAGGATGCCAAAACGGGTTGCATCCTCGCCCTGATCCAGATCCCGGCATACCACAGTGATATCTGCTTTCTTGGCAATGTGGTATTCCAGTACTTTGTTATAATCCATCTTGTAAACCGCATCACCGGATGTGATGATCACATAAGGTTCATGGCACCTCTTCAGGAACTCCAGGTTCTGATAGATCGCATCTGCCGTTCCACGATACCAGTAGCCATTGTCTGCGGTGATCGTCGGTGTAAATACATAAAGACCACCCTGCTTACGTCCGAAATCCCACCACTTGGAAGAATTCAAATGTTCATTCAGTGAACGTGCATTATACTGAGTAAGTACTGCTACCTTCTGGATGTGCGAATTGGACATATTGCTGAGTGCAAAATCAATTGCCCGGTAGCTTCCTGCAATCGGCATCGCTGCCACTGCACGCCTCTGTGTAAGCTCCCGCATCTTGTTGTTGTTACCGCCTGCTAAAATGATTCCAACTGCTCTCATGATCTGTCACCCGCCTTTATCAATACTCCGCCGCTTTCAAGAGCACCCTGTACATAATCCTCCTTCACGGTAATACCGCTGATCGCAGTATTCTTTCCAATCTGTACTCCTGCCGGAATCACAGAATTCTCACCGATCGTAACCAGTCCGGAATTGTAGATATCAGACCTGAGCTTGTTCGGTGCTTCATTGCCGATTCCAAGGGTTACATTATCTCCAACCTTAACATTCTCCGCAATGATCGCTTTGTCGATCACACAGTCATTTCCTATCGCAACATCCTGCATAATGATCGAATCCCGGATCACGCAGCCTTGTCCAACAACAACACCTGCGCCGATCACACAGTTATGTATCTCGCCGTATATCTCAGCTCCGTCGCCAATGATGCTTCTGTCGATCGCAGCTTCTTTTGAGATATACTGTGGCGGTATAATTGAATTATTCGTATAAATTTTCCAGAATTCCTCATAAAGATTAAATTCAGGAATAATGTCGATCAGTTCCATATTAGCTTCCCAGTAAGAACTCAATGTACCGACATCCTTCCAGTAACCATTATATTCATATGCAAACAGTCTCTGCTTCTTTTCATGACAATACGGAATGATATGCTTTCCGAAATCACATCCCGGCTGATCTTTCATCTTGATCAGTGCCTCTTTGAGCACCGGCCAGCTGAAAATATAAATTCCCATGGACGCAAGATTGCTCCGCGGATTCGCCGGCTTCTCCTCAAACTCGGTGATTCTCTTGTCTTCATCGGTAATTACGATTCCGAAACGACTTGCTTCTTCGATCGGAACCGGCATTGCCGCGATCGTCACATCTGCATGATTCTCCTTGTGAAAATCCAACATGACCTCGTAATCCATCTTGTAAATATGATCTCCTGATAAGATCAGTACATAATCCGGATTAAATGTCTCCATATACTCCAAATTCTGATAAATTGCATTCGCCGTTCCTGTATACCATTCGCTGCTTGTACTCTTCTCATACGGCGGAAGAATTGACACCCCTCCGATATTCCGGTCCAGATCCCACGGAATACCAATTCCAATATGTGTATTAAGCCTGAGTGGTTGATACTGGGTCAGGACACCGACTGTATCGATTCCTGAGTTGATACAGTTACTCAGCGGAAAATCAATGATCCTGTATTTGCCGCCAAATGCAACAGCCGGTTTAGCAACTTTTGCAGTCAGGACGCCAAGTCTGCTGCCCTGTCCTCCTGCCAATAGCATTGCTATCATTTCCTTTTTTATCATGTCTTCACCCCTTCTCAGTAATTCTGGTTTTTTCATTATAACATATTACATACATATAGTGAACATATTTTACAAAAATATTTCTGTTTACCTATCTTTTTTATAGAAATATCACAAAAAGAAAAGGTTTGGTTTTTGACCTATCTATGTTATAATTATGCACGTAAGTCAAATACTATGAAACAAATTCACAGAACAGGAAGTGTCATTATGTATAAAATTGATTTTAATCAGCCTTGCCATATCCACTTCATCGGAATTGGCGGCATCAGTATGAGTGGACTCGCTGAGATCCTTCTTGAAGAAGGCTTCACAGTATCCGGATCCGATAACAAAGAATCGGCACTTACGGATCATCTGTCTCAGAATGGTGCAACCGTATTTTACGGTCAGAAAGCTTCCAATATTATAGACGGTATCGACCTTGTAGTTTATACCGCAGCGATCCACGAAGACAACGAAGAATTTGCAGAAGCAAAGCGTCAGAATCTTCCGATGTTATCCAGAGCAGAATTACTCGGTCAGCTTATGACTAACTATAAGACACCGGTTGCTATATCCGGTACACACGGTAAGACAACCACAACCTCTATGCTTTCTCATATTGCTCTTGCAGCAGACCTGGATCCGACAATCTCTGTCGGCGGTATCCTGAAAGCGATCGAAGGCAATATCCGTGTCGGCGGACCTGACCTTTTTATTACGGAAGCATGCGAATATACCAACAGTTTCCTGCACTTTTTCCCGAAAATCGGTATTATTCTGAATGTGGATGCGGATCACCTGGACTTTTTTAAAGACCTGGACGATATCCGTAATTCTTTCCACCTTTTTGCTAAGCTTCTTCCGGAAAACGGAACTCTCGTCATCAACGGAGATATTGATAAAATTGAAGAGATCACCTCCGATCTTTCCTGTCGTGTTATCACTTTTGGCAAAGAAGCTTCCCTGGATTACAGTGCAGCCAATATTACTTATAACGAACAGGGCAATGCCTCTTTCGATGTCGTAAAAGACGGACAGAATGTTGCCCATCTCGCTCTTGCAGTTGGCGGTGAGCACAACGTATATAACGCACTTGCGGCAATCGCAGTTGCCGATATTCTTGGTGTTCCTGCGGAGACGATCCAGACAGGTCTTGCTTCCTTCCACGGAACAGACCGCCGTTTTGAATACAAAGGTGAAGTCGGCGGAGTGACCATCATTGATGATTACGCACACCATCCGACAGAGATTGCTGCAACACTGAAAAGTGCTGCACATTATCCACATAAAAAGCTGTGGTGTATTTTCCAGCCACATACTTATACCCGTACAAAAGCATTATTCTCAGAATTTGCTGAAGCACTCGCACATGCAGACCATGTAATCCTTGCTGACATCTATGCAGCACGTGAGACAGATACTTTAGGCATCTCTTCTGCACAGCTTGCAGATGCAGTCAAAGAACATGGATGTGACGCAACTTATCTTCCAAGCTTTGCAGCCATCGAAGAGTTCGTCACCACCCATTGCCAGCCTGGCGATCTTCTGATCACAATGGGTGCCGGAGATGTTGTGACTATTGGAGAAGACCTGTTAAAAGCCTGATTTTCTCCAATATTTGCGAAATTTTATCTGTAATAACAAAAATTTCCGTCAGAAAATTCTTTTTTACAATCTGGGATGATGTTATAATGAACAAAGTCAGAAAAGAAAGGAAGCGGAAATTATGAGTGCACTTATTTTGCGCAATCATTCCCACAATAACATAACGATCGTGGAGAATGACTTTATCGATCATTATATGGTATCTGCGAACGGAGAATATGTAAAAGTCTATCTTCTTCTTCTCCGTTATCAGAATATCCCGGAGCAGCTTCCGGATATCCCGCAGATGGCAGACCTTCTGGAGAATACCGAAGGCGATATCCTGCGCGCACTCAAATACTGGGAAAAAGAAGGAATTCTTTCTCTCGAATATGACGAAACAAATGAACTCGCCGGAATCTGTATCGGAAAAGCACCAACTCATCAGACACCTGTCAAAGCGGCTTTCCATACACCTTCCGCACAGTCTGCTTCCGTTCATGAAAAATCTCCGGTCGCGCAGTCTGATGGAAATACCACTGTTTCAGACAAAGCTGCCGGTCAGAATCTTCCTGCATCAAGACGTTCCCTTGCTGCAAGAAGAGAATTAAAGCAGATTCTTTTTATTGCTGAACAATATCTTGGCAAAACCTTATCCCGTACCGATGTTGATGCGATTACCTACTTTTATGATTCCCTTGGTTTTTCCGCAGACCTGATCGAGTATCTGATCGAATACTGTGTGGAGAACGGACATAAGAGCATGCATTACATTCAGAAAGTAGCACTTTCATGGGCAGATGAACATATTACAACCGTCGATCAGGCACGTAATTCCTCTGCATTTTACAACAAAACCTGCTATTCTATCCTGAATGCATTTGGCATCAAAGGGCGGGGACCTGCATCTGCCGAACTGGATTATATCCGCAAATGGCTGGAGGATGGGAATTTCGAACTGGATCTCATTCTGGAAGCATGCAACCGCACCATCAGTGCGATCCACCAGCCAAGTTTTGAATATACTGACAAGATTCTCGAAAACTGGAAGACGGGCAACGTTCGTACACTGGCAGATGTTGAGCGTCTTGATTCTGCCTTTGAGCAGGAAAAAGACCGGAGGAAAACTCCTTCGGGGCAAAACCGTACACCTTCTGCCCAGCAGCCTTCCAAATTCCGTAATTTTGAAGAACGTTCTTACAATATGGACGAGCTTACCAAAAAATTATTACGCAGTAACTAAGAAAGGGGTCATTAACAGTTAAAGATAAATTATAAAATCATATAAGTAGATATTGAGTTTTATAAGATATTAGACTAGAATATTATTGAACGGACTTGTTGAAGATCTGGTTCAAATAATCACAGTATTCAGCTGCAAATTACAAGGAAAACAAGCGAACAAAGCTAAGAAACTTATCCGGGAATTGATACAGGAGGAAACAGATGGTAAAAGCCATAAAAGTAATGCTGATACCAAACAACGTACAGAAAACTAAGATGTTTCAGTACGCAGGTGCTTCAAGATTTGCTTATAACTGGGCTTTGGCCAGGGAAAAAGAAAATTATGAAAAAGGTGGCAAATTCATTTCAGATTCAGAACTCAGAAAAGAATTTACAAAGCTCAGACATTCTGATGAATACGCATGGCTGCTGAATATTTCAAATAATGTAACCAAACAGGCAATCAAAGATGCCTGTACTGCGTATAAGAACTTTTTCAAGGGTTTGCAAAAATTCCCAAGATTCAAGTCTAAAAAGAGATCAATGCCGAAGTTCTATCAGGATAATGTTAAGATGCAATTCAGTAATACCCACGTTAAGTTTGAAGGCTTTTCTTCTAGCAGGAAAGCAAATAAGCAGAAAATGAATTGGGTAAGACTTGCAGAACATGGACGTATTCCAACAGATGTTAAATATATGAATCCGAGAATATCCTTTGACGGATTGAACTGGTGGATCAGTGTATGTGTGGAATTTCCTGATTGCAAGGAAACACTTAATGATGATGGAGTTGGTATAGACTTAGGAATCAAAGATTTGGCTGTCTGCTCTGATGCTGTTAAATATAAGAACATTAATAAGAGTCAGAAAGTAAAGAAACTGGAAAATGAAAAACAGAAACGCAGATTACAGCGTAGTATCTCTCGTTCTTACGAGAAGAATAAGAAAGGGGAAAGTTACTGCAAAACCAATAATGTAATCAAAAAGGAAAAACTTTTATTAAAACGAAATCACAGATTAACAAACATCCGTAAAAACTATTTGAATCAGACCATATCTGAGATCGTAAATCGAAAACCAAGATTTATCTGTATTGAAGATCTGAATGTCAGCGGAATGATGAAAAATAGACATTTATCCAAAGCAGTTCAGGAACAAGGATTTTTTTGGTTTAGAAAACAGCTTGAATACAAATGCAGTGATAAGGGGATCCAGCTTATTGGGATCCAGCTTATTGTGGCTGATCGGTTTTATCCATCATCAAAGCTTTGCAGCTGTTGTGGGAATATCAAAAAAGATTTGAAATTATCTGACAGGGAATATAGATGTGAGTGTGGGAATATAATTGACAGAGATTTCCAGGCATCAATAAATCTTAAGGGTTATGGAGAACGATTTGCAAGCTGACACTGAAACGTTAATGCAAATATGTACGGATACGTTAGTCCGGAATTTACGCCTATGGAGAGTACAAGAACTTGTGAGTAGATAGATATTTATATCATCAAAAGCATACTCGTTGAAGTAGGAATGAAACATAGAAGTTTGTAACTTTTTATAAGTTTTCAGTAACGG